>NZ_JBYVYK010000043.1:0-52751 GCF_058148405.1 Mycobacterium sp. DHQP2018-32-09
CCGTCGCCGCGGCGCCCGCGCAGGGTCCGATTCCCGTCGCCGCGGCGCCCAATCCCGGCCCGGCTCCCGCGCCGTAGCGAGGCGGCGCGTCAGCCCACCGCCTCGATCGACGCCGGGACGTGCCCCGGCCGGGGCCCCGGGTACTCCGACGCGCCGCAGACCGTCGCCCACCCCACCCCGCCCCGAACGCCCCACCCCGCCCCGAACGCCGAGCCGGGCTGGCACGCGGCTTCGCCCGGGGGAGTCGTCCACCTTCGATCGCCTCAGAGCCGCGGCGTCCCCGCGATCACGACTCTGGCGGCAATCTCGACGCCCCCCGGACGGCGTGTGGCCGGGTGAGGTCGGCGGGGCCGCTAGACCCCGGCGGCTTCGTTGAGGTCCTGGAGCCTGCCGGTGGCCTCGAGGTACTCCTGCACCCAGCGCTCGATCACCACCGCGGTCTTCTCGACCTTCTCGAACTGGCCCACCACCTGGCCCACGGGATTGAACGCCACGTCGACGGTCTCGTTGGGGTACTTGTGGGTGGCCGCGACCGCCATCCCGGACACCATGTACTGCAACGGCATTCCCAGGGGCTTCGGGTTGTCCGGGTTCTCCCAGGCGTCGGTCCAGTCGTTGCGCAGCATGCGGGCGGGCTTGCCGGTGAAGGACCGGCTGCGCACGGTGTCGCGACTGGTGGCCTTGGCGTAGGCGGCGTGCTGCACGTCGGTGTGCTCGGATTCCTCCACCATCACCCACTGCGAACCCGTCCATGCGCCCTGTGCGCCGAGTGCCAGGGCCGCGGCGATCTGCTGTCCGCTGCCGATGCCGCCGGCGGCCAACACCGGGACCGGTGCGACGGCCTTGACCACCTGGGGCCACAGCACGATGGAGCCCACCTCGCCGGAGTGGCCACCGGCCTCGCCGCCCTGCGCGATGATGATGTCCACGCCGGCGGCGGCGTGCTTTTGCGCCTGCGAGGGAGAGCCGCACAGCGCGGCCACCTTGCGGCCCGCGGCATGGATGTGATCGATCATGTCGGCGGGCGGCGTGCCCAGCGCGTTGGCGATGAGCGTCATCTTGGGATGTCGCAACGCGATCTCGACCTGCGGCGTGGCGGTGGCCTCGGTCCACCCGAGCAGCTGGAAGGCGTCGGCGCCGCTGTTCTCGATCGGCACGCCGTGGTCGGAGAGGATCTTGCGGGCGAAGTCGACGTGCTCCTGGGGCACCATGTCCTGCAGCGTCTTGGTCAGTTCGTCGGCCGACAGGCCCGAGTCCATGCCCTCGTACTTGTTGGGGATGACGATGTCGACGCCGTAGGTGTGGTCGCCGATGTGCTGGTCGATCCAGTTGAGTTCGATCTCCAGCTGTTCGGGCGTGAAGCCGACGGCGCCGAGCACGCCGAACCCGCCGGCCTTGCTGACGGCCACGACCACGTCGCGGCAGTGGGTGAACGCGAAGATCGGGAACTCGATGTCCAGGACGTCGCAAAGGGGAGTGTGCATACCGGCTCCTAGGGCCACGGGACGACGATCGGAAAAAGTGGAACGTGTTCTAGTTTGATACCCGGCCAGGGTGCCCGCGGTCAACCGGCCACGCCACGATGCGCGGCGCGCGGTGCGCCTCGTCGCGAAGGCGTCCGGGATCGGGCACGCTGGGGACGTGCCCACCGCGACGCGCTGGCTCGACCACTCGTTGGTGGTCGCCGCGGACTATCGCGTACCCGCGCCGGCGCGCGTGGGGCCGCTGCTGCGGCGCCGGCAGTCGGCCTTGGCCGCCATGGGCGCCCACCACGTCCTGGTGTACGCGTCCGTCGCCGATCCCCGCCGGGTCGTGGTGATGATCGCGATCCACGCCCGCGAGACCGTCGCGGAGTTGCTGCGGTCACGGGTGTTCTTCGACTGGTTCGACGACGCGGGGGTCGACGACATCCCCGCCCTGTTCGCCGGCGAACTCGTCGAACGACTCGACCTGGTCGGTGACGAGTACGCGTCGGCACCGGAGGTGCTGGTGTCGGTGATGACGCCGGTGGTCGACGTGACCAACCTGATCACCCACGTCCGCGAGACGGCCGGCGCGCTGCGCGCGGCGGGCATCCGGAAGCTGTCGATCTTCGACGCCTTCGACGATTCTCGCGAGGTGATGATGCTGTTCCAGATCGACGACGAGGGTCACGCCCGGCACTGGCTACGCGATTCGGACCTGTCCACCGAGTGGCTGGGCCGCGCCGGGATCGGCGCCTACCCGCCCGTGTTCGTGGGGCGACTGCAGTGCGTGCTGGCCATCGACCACACCGCCCCCGGTCGGTGAGTGTCAGGGCCGCGCCTCGCCGTTGCGCGCGAGGCGCCGCAGCAGCCGGGAGGACCGGCGGGGCGCCGACCCGTCGGGGTGCAGCACGGGCCACCCGCGACGCGCGGCCTCGGCCGCCAGGCCCGCGCGCGGGTTCACGGGCCGGGGGAAGCCCACGTCGCGCATGAGGTGTACGTCCTCGTCGCCGTCGGCGTAGAAGTAGCTGCGGGCCAGGTCCACGCCGTTGGCCGCGCTGAAGCGGCGTGCCGCGTCGGCCTTGCGGGCCCCCCAGACGATGGGCCGCACGATGTCGCCGGTGAGGGCGCCGGCGTCGTCCACCGCGAAGTGGTTGCACACCACGTGCGTGATCCCCAGATAGCGGGCCACCGGCTCGGCGTGGATGGTGAGTGCCGACGAACTCATCACGACGGTGTGACCGCGGTCCTGGTGGGCGGCGACGATCTGACGCATGGTGTCGTACACGCGGGTCTCGATGTGCCTGCGGAACAGCTGCTCGCCCAGGACGTCGAGATCGGCCAGCGGTTCGCCACGCAGGTAGCCCGCGGCCCGCACGATCAGGCGTTCGAACTCCATGCGACCGAGGCGGTAGCGCACCGAGGCCTCGATGACCCCGAGTACCTCGCCGATGCGGGCCTGCCGGTTGCGGATGCGATGACCTGCGTGAACCGTCGCCGTAAACCCGGAGACCAGGGTGCCGTCGAGGTCGAAGAAGGCGCCGACGGCGGCCTCCCGCGGGCTTGCGGCAATGGCCTCCAACTGCGTGCGCGCCGTCGTCACCTCGCCAATTTCATCACGGATGTCTGACGCCCGCCGCCGCGTTGGGTGGCCGAGCAGCGCGGCGTCACCCACATCGGCTAGGTTCGACCACAGTAGTGTTTCGTTCTCGCCGGGTTCAGCGCGCAGCCTCGTGGGCACGGAATGACAGCCGATCCGCCCGTCAGCGCGTCGGCCGAACAGGGAAGATGGGCATTGGACGAACAACTCGACTCATCGGCCGCGGGCGCGGCTTCCTCGTCGTCGTCGGCGTGTGAGGTCAGCGAGCGGCAGGTCGGAGAGGTCGCCGTGGTGGCGCCCTCCGGTGTGGTGGACATGCTGACCGCCCCCCAGCTCGAGCAAGCCATCGGTACGGCGCTGGCAAAGAAGCCCAGCGGACTGGTCGTCGACTTGACCGAGGTGGAGTTCCTCGCGTCGGCGGGCATGGGTGTCATCGTCGCGGCGCACGACCAGAAGGACGACGCCACGACGTTTTGCATCGTGGCCGAGGGGCCTGCCACCAGTCGCCCGCTGAAGCTCGTGGGCATCGCGGACATCGTGCCGATGTACGCCAGTCTCGACGAGGCGCTCTCGGCTCTGGAGTCCTGACCGGCGGCCCGCGAATTCGCCTCGCAGACACGCTTACCGAGCTGACCGATCGGGTAAGCACAACCTGCCATGATCGAGCCAATGCCTACCGCCGACGTTGCCAACGCCGAGCGCTTCGCGCGTCTTGGCGTCGTGGCCGATGCGAGAACAGCCGGTCAGATCCGCGACGAGTTCGCGCGTTGGCTGCGTGAGCACTTCGACCTGGACCCGGTGCGCACCAGCGACCTGGTGCTGGCGATCAACGAAGCGTTGGCCAATTGCGCCGAGTTCGCCTACGTCGGGCACCCGCGGCGCGGCACCATGGACCTGCTGGCCGCGCACGATCCGTCCTCCGGGACCATCACGGTCGTGATCGCCGATCGAGGATCGTGGCGCAACCCCGATTCGCCGCGGGCGCTCAGCCGCGGCCGCGGCATTCCCCTCATGGAGGCGCTGGCGGATCGCGCCGAGATCGACGCCACGGATTCCGGCACGCACGTCCGGCTGGAATGGTCGAACGTGGGCCGTCTGACGTAGCACATACCGGCGACCCAGGCCGGCGACCTAGCGGTCGATCCTGACGACGCCGCGCCCCGTGCCCAACGGCATGTCCAGCGTGGTACGGATGCCCGCAGGCGCGGCCACCACGTCGGGGATCGCGTTGACGATGCGCCCGGCGGCGGCGAGGATCGCGGCGTAGTTGTGGTCGCCGTTGCGGCTGGTGGGCGAGACGTCCATGACGTAGGACGGTTCCCCGGTGATCTCCACGCGGTACGAACCGCCCGGTTGCGCCGGTTGCGCCCAGTCCGGTCGCAGGTCGCCGCGCAATCGGGTGACGTGTTCCACCACGATGACCGGCGTGCCTGCCACCATGCCCTCGATCAGGAACCGCACGGCGGCCACGGTGCCCCGCGCGATGGTGCCGACGGCGACGTCGAAGTCCTCGGGAGCGGGTTCTTGCTCGACGGAGTCGCGGATCTCGTCGAGTTCGACGCCCAGGCCCGCGGCGAGCTGCCGCAGCGCGGTGCCCCACGCGATGCTCAACACACCCGGTTGGAACAGGATCGGCAGATCCCCCATCTGGTTGCCGAAACCCATCACGTCGAACATCACGGTGGCGCCGTCGTAGGTCGCGTAGTCGGCGATCTCCATGGTGCGGATCTGCTCGATGCGCTGGCACGTCGACGCCAAGGCGAACGGCAGCAGGTCGGTGGCGAAACCCGGATCCACGCCGGTGATGAAGATCGTCGAATCGCCCTCGCGCGCAGCGTCTTGCACGCGGTCGACGTACTTGTCCGGGATCACTCCCCAGGGATACTGCAGCACGCCCGGTGCGGAACCGACGACGTCGATGCCCGCGGCGAGGATCCGTCGGACGTCGGCCATGGCCTCGGGCAGCCGCACGTCGCCCATGGCGCAGTAGACGATGCAGTCCGGCCGGGCGTCGATGATCGCGTCGAGGTCGTCGGTGGCCGCGACGCCCGTCGTGACGTCGAGCCCGGCGAGGTCGCCGGCGTCCCTGCCGACCTTCGCGGCCGTGGACACCCACACTCCCGTCAGCTCGAAGCGGGGATCTTCGACCAGCTGACGCAGGGCCAGGCTGCCGCAGTTGCCGGTTCCGATGAGCGCGACGCGATGGGGCATGCCGACGAGTATGCGTTGCCCACCAGCGAATTGGAACAGGTTCTAGTTCTCGGGGGCATGCGGTAGCCTGACCCGTCATGGGACGCGTCGACGGAAAAGTGACACTGATCAGCGGCGGAGCACGGGGGATGGGCGCCGCGCACGCCCGCGCACTGGTGGCCGAGGGCGGCAAGGTGGTTATCGGTGACATCCTCGACGACGAGGGCAAGGCGCTCGCCGACGAACTCGGCGAAGCCGCTCGCTACGTGCACCTCGACGTCACCGACGCCGAACAGTGGGACGCCGCCGTGCGGGTCGCCGTCGACGAGTTCGGCAGGCTGACCGCCCTGGTCAACAATGCCGGCATCGTGGCGCTGGGCCAGATCGGCAAGTTCGACATGGCCAAGTGGCAGAAGGTCATCGACGTCAACCTCACCGGAACGTTCCTGGGCATGCAGGCCGTCGTCGAGCAGATGAAGGCCGCAGGCGAAGGTTCGATCATCAACGTGTCGTCCATCGAGGGGCTCCGCGGAGCACCCATGGTGCATCCCTACGTGGCGAGCAAGTGGGCCGTGCGCGGGTTGGCCAAGTCCGCGGCCATCGAGCTGGGGCCCAAGAACATCCGCGTCAACTCGATCCACCCCGGGTTCATCCGCACGCCCATGACCAAGCACTTCCCCGACGACATGGTGACCGCACCGCTGCGGCGTCCCGGCACGTCCGAGGAGGTCTCGTCGTTCGTGGTCTTCCTGGTCAGCGACGAGTCGTCGTTCGCCACCGGCAGCGAGTTCGTGATGGACGGCGGTCTGGTCACCGACGTGCCCCACAAGGATCTCTTCTAGCGGCGACCCGCGCCGGCGGTCTCTTCTCGCGGCGACGCCGACGACCTCCCGTTCGCACCCCCGGCGGCGGTTGGGCACAATGAACGCTTCACGCCGTTCGACCCGGTCCCACCGTGGCTCGTGGACCGGGAGGAGTACCGACATCTCGACCGTGCCCCGGCGACGCGCAGGGCTGGCCGCCGCACTCGCCGTCGTCGCGCTGCTGCTGCTCCTCGCCACGCCCGGAGACGTCCCCCGATTCGCCACCCCCGAGGCCCCGGCCACGACCGTCGAACTCGCCGACGGGTGGGGTTTGGCGTCGGCGAGAGTCGTCGGCGACGACGGTGCGGCCATCTCCTCGGCCGGCTACGCCGATCCCCGGTGGCATGCGGTGCGGAGCATGCCGGCGACGGTGCTGCAGGCGCTCGAGGACGACGGCACCTATCCCAACCTGTACTTCGGCAAGAACCTGCGCGACGAGGTGCCGCAGGACCTGTGGCGCCAGGACTGGTGGTACCGCACCACGTTCGACGCACCCGCCGGGCACACCAGCTACCGGTTGAAGCTGCCGGGCATCAACTATCGCGCCCAGATCTGGCTCAACGGTCGAATGGTCGCCGACGACCGACAGGTGGTCGGCATGTACGTCGACCACGACGTCGACGTCTCGGCGGCCATCACCCGCGGTGCGCCCAACGTGCTGGCCATCCGCATCACCCCGGAACGGGCGCTGCAGGACGTCGACGGCGTGGAACTCGCCGACAGCTGGTTCGACTGGATCAACTGGAACTACCTCGGCTACCAGGGGCCCGGCAAGAACCCGGTCAACGGCAACTCGTTCGTCGCCGACCGCAACGCAGGCATCTGGAAGCCGGTGTCCCTCGAGGCGTCGGGTCCCGTCACCACCACGACGGGCACCGTCACCACGGCACTGCCGCTGCCGTCGACCGACAGCGCGCGACTCACCGTGTACGCCACCGTGCGCAACACCGGCGCCGAGCGCGTCCGCGGCACGGTGCGGGCGCGGATCTCGCGTCCCGGCACGCCGACGGTGACGGTCGAGCAGTCGGTCGGTCTCGGCCCGGGCGAGACCCGCGAGGTGCGATTCTCGCCCGACGACTTCGCCGAGCTACGGGTGCAGCACCCCGACCTGTGGTGGCCCTACACCATGGGGTCGCCCAACCTGTATGACCTGCACATCGACTTCGTGCAGTTCGGCCAGTCCGTCGACACCTTCGCCACCCGGTTCGGGGTGCGCGAGGTCGCCCAGTTTCGCGACGACGACGAGCGCTTCCCCGAACTGGGGCGCGGCGGCAGCTTCTACCTGCGGGTCAACGGCCGTGACTTCCTGGTGCGCGGCGCCACCTACACCCCCGACCTGCTGTACGACTACGACCCCGCCCGCGAGGACGCCATCCTGGGCTACGCGCGGGATCTCGGTCTGAACATGCTGCGGCTGGAGTCCAAGATCCCCACCGAACGCTTCGTCGAGCGGGCCGACGAACTCGGGATCCCCCTCATGGTCGGCTGGATGTGCTGCAACCAGTGGGAGAAGTGGCCGCAGTGGGACGCCGAGGACGACCGCGTGGCCCGCGAGAGCCTGCGCTCGCAGATCACGATGCTGCGGTCGCACGCGGCGTCGTTCGTGTGGGCCAACGCCAGCGACGGCAGGCCTCCGGCCCCGGTGGCCGACGCCTATCACCGCATCCTCGCGGAGTTGCACTGGCCCAACGCGGTGGTCGACAGCGTGTCCTCCTACGCCGTCGACGACCGCGGCGAACGGCTGTGGGACGGCATTCAGATGGCCGGCCCGTACTCCTGGCGGCCACCGACCTACTGGTTCAGCGGACGGTACCGGGCCGCGCGCGGCGCGTCGGCGGAGCAGGGCGACAACGAGCACGTGCCGCCGTTTGCGAGCCTGCGGCGATTCATCCCCCGCGACGAGCTGTGGCCCATCAACGACTTCTGGTACTTCCACGCCGGGTCGAACCCGGACAACGCCGGCCTGCGCAGCATCCAGCGTGCGGTCAACCGCCGCTACGGATACTCCGACGACGCCGAGGAGTTCGCGGCCAAGGCCCAACTGGCGCACTACGAGTCGACGCGCGCGCAGTTCGAGGCGTTCGCCGCACTCGGCTGGGCAGACCACAAGATGACCATCTACTGGATGCTCAACAACCACTGGCCATCCTTCTTCGGCAACCTGTTCGACTACTACCTGCGCCCCGGCGGCGCCTACTTCGGCGCCAAGAAGGGCCTGCGGCCGCTGTCGGTGGTGTTCGACTCCTACGCCACCGGCGCGCATCAGAACGCCCGCGTGATGGCCGTCAACCAGAGCCCCGACGTCGCCGCCGACGTCCGGGTGCGGGTGCGTACCTACGACCTGAACGGCCGCGTGCGCGACGACCGCTCCAGTGCGCCGATGACGCTGGCGTCCGGCGCGAGCACCCTGGCGCTGACGCTGCCGCGCACCGTGCGCGACTCGCGGGTGTTCTTCGTGCGCTGCGAGTTGCTCGACCGCGACGGCGGCGTCCTGGCCGACAACACGTACTGGCAGTCCCAGCAGAACGACGACGTCGGAGATCCCGATCGCGACTTCGCGTTCCAGCTCGATCAGGCCAGCTGGGCCGACATGACCGCGCTCAACCAGATGCCGCGGGCCACGCTGGAGGTGTCCGCGCGCCACGCCGCCGACGGGACGGGCCGAGACGGCGTCGTCATCCGGCTCACCAACCCCACCCCCAGGATCGCGTTCTTCGCCAGGGCCGAGGTGACCGCCGAGCGCGACGGCGACGAGATCCTGCCCATCACCTACGACGACAACTACGTCACCGTCTATCCCGGCGAGAGCGTCGACGTGCGGGCGGTGCCGTCGGGTGACCCGAGCGCCGCACGCTGGGCGCGGGTGACGCCGTACGGGGCACCGCCCATCGAGGTGCCCGTCACGTGAGGATCGTGTGTCGATGGTGCGCGGTCGGGTAGAAACGAGACGAGGCACCAACGACTGACGGGAGGCTGAGATGACCGACGTGCCACCACTCGGCGAGGCCGACGACGCCGACGTCGCCGAACAGGCCAGGACCCTCGACGACGTCGAGGACGTCGCGGGCGACGACGAGACCGCCGCCGCCGTCCCCGCGATCGACGTCGCGCTGGAGGCCGATCCCGCGGACTACCTCGAGCAGCATCAACCGGTCGCCACGGCGGACGACGAGGACTACCCGGCGGTCTCCGACGAGCCGTGACGCAGGGCCGCGTCGAGCACCACCTCCGGCCGTGCCCACGGCAGCGCCCCGCCCACACCTGGCACGACGGTGCGGGACGCCCCGAGCCGGGCGGCCAGCGTGCGTGCCAGGTCGGGGGAGTGCGCGCGGTCGTCGGCCCCGACGAGGATCGACACCGGCACCGGCGGGCTGAACAACTCCGGGGGCCACGCCGTCATGGCCAGCACGGTGTCCCTGGCGTAGCCGTCCGGGCCGCCTGCCAAGCCATCCTCGAGCGCGTCGAGGAACGACGCCCGGAAACGCGGGTCGTCGTAGACGGCGCCGTCGGAGGGCGGGTGGTCGCCTAGGGCGAGGTCGAACAGCGCGCGCGGTGTCACCTCGGCCAGCGTGGCCAGCACCAGGTCCGGGCGTTCGGCGACGTCGGCCAGCAGCGCCCGGTAACCCGGCTCCAGGTGCGCGTTGACCGGCGGGTGGGCCATGTCGTCGATGGGTGCGGCCAGCACGACGCGGCTGGCCCGTCCGGTGGTCGCCAGCGCCAGCGCGAACGGGGCGCCCTGCGAGTGTGCGACGACCGGCACCGGGGCGCCGATCACCTCGTCGACCAGGTGCGCCACGTCGGCGGCCACGCTGCTCAACGTCTTGGCCGGATCGGGAGTGGAGCTGCCCAGCCCGGGACGGTCCACCGAGATCAGGAGCACGCCGCGCTGCGACAGCAGACCGTCGCCGAACCGCATCCTGCGGCCGCAGCCCGCTCCCGGCAGGAACACGACCGGCACGCCGTCTGACGGTCCGTACCGGGCATACCCCAATCGGCGGCCGTCGGCGAGGATCATGACGTCGGGCACGTGCGCACTCTAGTCCGTCGGCGCTGCGCCGGGACGGCGCAGGACCGCGCGCAGCACCGACGGTCGCGCGCCGCGCGCCCGAATCGTCGTAGGGTCGCAGACGTGAGTGTGCGCGCGGGCATCGTCGTCACCGGTACCGAGGTTCTGACGGGCCGGGTCCAGGACCTCAACGGGCCGTGGTTGGCCGATCAGCTGCTGGCACTGGGGGTCGAGCTGGCCCACGTCACCATCTGCGGTGACCGTCCCGACGACATCGAGGCGCAGTTGCGGTTCCTCGCAGGCGAGGGCGTCGACCTGATCATCACCAGCGGCGGGCTGGGACCCACCGCCGACGACATGACCGTCGCCACGGTGGCCCGGTTCTGCGGCCGCGACCTGGTGCTCGACGAGGATCTGGAGCGGCGCATCGCCGACATCCTGCGCCGGCTGCTGCAGCGCCGCCTCGGCGACGACGCCGCCGCCGTCGACTTCGAGCACGTGCTCGCGGCCAATCGCAAACAGGCGATGGTCCCGGTGGGTGCGGAGATCCTCGATCCCGTCGGCACCGCGCCCGGCGTCGTCGTCGCGGGCACTCCCACCGTGGTGGTGCTGCCGGGGCCGCCCAGGGAACTGCAACCGATGTTCCCCGCGGCACTGGCCACCACCGCGGTCGCCCAGGCCATCTCGGGCCGAACCGTGTACCGGCAGCAGACCATCCGCATGTTCGGGTTGCCCGAGTCGGGGCTCGCCGAGACGCTGCGTGTCGGCGAAGCCGAGATCGCCGGCTTCGAACGGCTCGAGATCACGACGTGCCTGCGCCGCGGCGAACTCGAGATCGTCACGCGGTACGAACCCGACGACCAACCGGTCTACGACGCGCTGGTCGACCTGCTGCAGAGCCACCACCGCCGCGAGGTGTTCTCCACCGACGGGTCGCTGATCGACGAGCAGGTGGCGGCGCTGCTGACTGGCCGGACCGTCGCCACGGCCGAATCCTGCACGGCGGGAATGATCGCCGCGCGCCTCACCGACCTTCCCGGGTCGTCGGCCTACGTCGCCGGGGGCGTGGTGTCGTACTCCAATCAGGCCAAGAGCGAGTTGCTCGGCGTGGACCCGGAACTCATCGAGCGGCACGGGGCGGTGTCCGAGGAGGTCGCGGAGGCCATGGCCGCGGGCGCGCTGGCCCGCTTCGGCGCTGACACCGCGATCGCCACCACGGGCATCGCAGGACCGGGTGGGGGAACCGCCGAGAAACCGGTCGGCACGGTGTGTTTCGCCGTCGGACTCGGCGACGGCACGATGCTGGTCCGCCGACTGCTGCTGCCGGGCGGCCGGTCCGACGTCAGGGAGCGATCGACGACGGTCGCACTACACCTGCTGCGGCGGGCGCTGACCGAAGGACGTTGAGCGCGGATGTCGTTCTTGCGCAGCCTCGCCGAACTCGATGCCCTGCTCGAGGAGCTGCCCGAGCTGTCCGGACTGCCGCGCCGTCTCGACGATCTGCCCGGCGGGTTGACCAACCGCAACGTCAAGGTGACCACGCCCACCGGGGTGTACGTGGCGCGCTGTCACGACCCGTCGTCCAGCCTGCTGGGCATCGACCGCGACAACGAGTACCACAACACCCGGGCTGCCGCAGCGGCCGGGGTGGGTGCCCCCGTGTTCGACTACCGTCCCGATCTCGGCATCCTGCTGATCGGTTACGTGCCTGGGCGCACGCTCACCGAGGCCGACTTCGGCAGGACCGGCGTCATCGCCAAGGTGGCGCACGGTTGCCGTCGGCTGCACGCCGGTCCGCGGTTCCTGCGTGACTTCGACATGTTCGCCCAACAGGCGGCGTATCTGAACGTGGTGCGCCGGCACGGTTTCCGGCTACCGGAGGGGTACGAATCGTACGCCGAGCACTTCGCCGCCATCCGCGTGGCCCTCGCGGGCGACCAGACGACGGTGCCGTGCAACAACGACCTGCTGGCGGCCAACTTCGTCGAGGACGGCGACCACGTGTGGCTCATCGACTACGAGTACTCCGGCAACAACGATCCCAGCTTCGAACTCGGCAACGTGTGGCGGGAATGTCGCCTGTCCCTCGAGCAGCTCGAGGAACTGGTGACGTGCTACCACGGACGCCCGTCACGACGTCTGCTGGCCAGGGCACGGTTGCAGGGCACGGTGTCCCAGTACGGCTGGACGCTGTGGGGTTGCATCCAACACGGCTCCAGTGCGCTCGAATTCGACTTCTGGGCCTGGACCCTGGAGCGCTACGAGCGCGCCGTGGAGGAGTTCCGTCACCCCGACTTCCACCGCTTGCTCGACGACGTTCGAGCGGCCGACTGAAGGGCGATCGATGTCAGATCACGCGCTACCGACCCGCTGCCACGTCGTCGTCATCGGCGGCGGCGTCATCGGAACCAGCGTCGCCTACCACCTGACCAAGCTCGGCTACCGTGACGTGCTCCTGCTGGAGCAGGGTCGGCTGTCGTCCGGGACCACCTGGCACGCAGCCGGTCTGGTGGGGCAGCTGCGGGCCTCGGAGAGCGGCACGCGGTTGGTGCAGTACTCCTGCGCGCTCTACGCCGAGCTGGAGGCCGAGACCGGGCTGACCGCGGGCTACCGGCAGTGCGGTGGGGTGACCGTGGCACGCACCGACGACCGCATGACCCAGCTGCGCCGCACCGCGGCCAACGCCGCGGCCTTCGATCTGGAATGCGAGCTGCTCACGCCGCAGGAAGCGCTCGCGCACTATCCGGTGATGCGCGTCGACGACCTGGTGGGCGCCATCTGGCTACCTGCCGACGGGCGCGCGAACCCCACCGATCTGACGCTGGCGCTGGCCAAGGGCGCACGCCAGCGAGGTGCGCGAATCATGGAGCGCACCAGGGTGATCGGAGTGACGACCGACTCCGGCGGCGGCACCGGGGGCCGTCGCGGCAGGCGGGTGACCGGGGTACGCACCGACGCCGGTGACGTCGAGGCCGAGATCGTCGTGAACTGTGCCGGTCAGTGGGCCATGCAGGTGGGTGCGATGGCCGGGGTCAACGTGCCGCTGCATTCCGCCGAGCACTTCTACGTGGTCACCGAGCCCATCGCAGGCGTGCACCCCGACATGCCGATCCTGCGAGACCCCGATGGCTACACCTACTTCAAGGAGGAGGTGGGCGGCCTGGTGGTGGGCGGCTTCGAGCCGCAGGCCAAGCCCTGGTTGTCCCCGACCGAGATCCCGTACCCGTTCGAATTCCAGCTGTTGGAAGAGGATTGGGAACACTTCCAGGTTCTCATGGACAGTGCGCTGTTACGCATCCCGGTGCTCGAACGGACGGGCCTGAAGAAGCTCTACAACGGTCCGGAGAGCTTCACGCCGGACAACCAGTTCATCCTGGGCGAGGCCCCCGAGTGTGCCAACTTCTTCGTGGGTGCCGGCTTCAACTCGGTGGGCATCGCCTCCGCGGGCGGCGCCGGGCGCGCCCTTGCCGAGTGGATCGTCGGCGGCGAGCCGACGTCGGATCTCACCGGGGTGGACATCCGTCGGTTCGCGCCGTTCAACGGCAACCCCCGGTGGCTGCACGATCGGGTGGCCGAGGTACTCGGGCTGCACTACGAGATTCCCTGGCCCAACCGCGAGATGACGACCGCCCGACCCTTCCGCCGGTCTCCCGTGCATCACCTGCTGGTCGACGCCGGTGCCAACTTCGGCAGCCGGATGGGATGGGAACGCGCCAACTTCTTCGCCCCGCCGGGGCACGAGGCGAGAATCGAATACTCCTGGGGCAAGCCGAACTGGCTGCCGTGGTCGGCCGCCGAACAGACCGCGACCAGGACCGCTGTCACCGTCTTCGACCAGACGTCCTTCTCCAAGTACCTCGTGGTGGGTCCCGACGCCGAGGCCGCCCTGCAGTGGCTGTGCACGGCCGACGTCGCCGTCGAGGTGGGGCGCACCGTCTACACCGGCATGCTCAACGCGCGTGGCACCTACGAGTCCGACGTCACCGTGACCCGCACGGCGCCCGACGAATACCTGGTGGTGAGCAGCGCGGCCACCACCGAACGGGACAAGGACCACATGGCGCGGCACCTGCCGCCAGACGCCAGGGCCCACGTCGTGGACGTGACCTCGGCGACGGCGGTGTTCGGGGTGATGGGTCCGCGGTCCCGCGATCTGCTGGCCACGCTCACCGACGCCGACCTCTCCGATGCGGCCTTCCCGTTCGCCACCAGCAGACAGATCGCGCTGGGCTACTCCACCGTGCGGGCCACCCGCATCACCTACGTCGGCGAATTGGGTTGGGAACTATACGTTCCCACCGAGTTCGCCGTCGGCGTGTACGACGACCTGATCGCCGCGGGGGAGCGCTTCGGCATCGCGCGCGGCGGCTACTACGCCATCGAGTCGTTGCGCCTGGAGAAGGGCTACCGCGCCTTCGGCCGGGAGCTGACGCCCAACGACTCGCCCGTCGACGCCGGGCTCGTCTTCGCCTGCAAGCTGCGCACCGACGTCGACTTCCTGGGACGCGCGGCGCTGGAACGGGCCGTGGCGGACGCCCGCGCCGCCGGCGGACCGCGCAGGCGCTTGGTCGGGTTCTCCGTCGCGTCGCCCGACGCGATGCCGTGGGGTGGCGAGCTGGTGCTGCGCGACGGCGTCGTCGCAGGCCAGGTCACCTCCGCGGCCTGGGGACAGACGGTCGGCGCCGCGGTGGGCCTCGCCTATCTGCGTGCCGCCGACGGGGCGGTCGTCGACGCGAACTGGCTGGCCACGGGCAGGTTCGAGATCGCCGTGGGCGGCGCACGGCACGGCATCACCCCGTCCCTCGCCGCACTCTACGACCCGGCCAACTCCGCCATCCGGTGACACCCGCCCGCGCCGCGTCGCACCGCTCGTGCCGACGACCGAGGGCGTACTGTCGTACGCCGACGCCGGCCGCATGCCAGACCCGGACCTCGGAAATGCCAGATACGAGGCCAGACAAAGAGAGTGGAGTGACGTGAAGATCCTGCTGGACGACGCGGAGATGGACGCCCAGCTGGGCCGGACCCTGATCGCCGTGGCCGCCGAGGGATGCGACCTGGGCGAGGCCCTCGCCACCGCCGCCAGGACCTCGGCGGGCGACGCCGACGGCTGGTACGCGCAGTGGTCGGCGACGGCGCAGGCCGCGCACGAGCTGGCCGACCAGGCCCTGGCGACCGGCCATGCCGTCACCGCCCGCAAGGCCTACATGCGCGCCGCCGAGTACTGGCGGCAGGCGTTCTTCTTCATCCGCCGGGACCCGTCGGACGAGCGGCTGCAGCACGCGTGGCGCAGGCACCGCGAGGCGTTCCGCACGGCGCTGCCCATGCTGGGTTGGACGGCGACCGTCGCCGAGATCCCGTTCGCCGGGGTCACGATGTCGGGATACCTGTTGCGTCCGGCCGACGACGAGGTGCCCCGGCCCACGGTGCTGGCGCCGTGCGGCCTGGACTCGACCGCCGAGGCCGGTTACTTCGCCACCGGGTACATGGCGCTGCCGCGCGGGTACAACTTCTTCGTCTTCGAGGGTCCGGGGCAGGGTGGGATGCTCTACGAGCACGGCATGACGTTCCGTCCCGACTTCGAGGTGCCCTTCGGCAACGCCTTCGAGTGGTTGCTGGCCCAACCCGGCGTGCATCCCGACGCGGTCGCGGTGCTGGGTCGCTCGTTCGCCGGCTACCTCGGCCCGCGCGCCGCAGCCTTCGAACCGCGCGTCGCGGCGCTGATCGCCGACCCCGGGCAGTACGACTTCGCCTCCCGGGTGACCGCGCTGGCCAAGGGCTTGGCCGTCGAGGATGCCGGCCAGGACGCCGACCGGTTCGTCGCGCGGCTGCAGGCACGGGACCCCGCGGTGGACGCGCGACTGCAGGCGGCACTGGAGGAGCCGCGCACCCGCGAGTGGTGGGGTGCCCGGATGGCGGCCATCGGCGGGGCCACCGTCGGCGACTTCGTGCGCAAACAGCTCGAATTCACCCTCGAGGGTGTGGCCGAGAAGATCACGTGCCCCACGCTGGTCACCGAGGGTGAGGGCGACTTCGCCTCGCAGAGCCGGCAGCTGTTCGACCGGCTGACGTGCCCCAAGCGGCTGAAGACCTTCACGGCGGCGGAGGGGGCGGGTGGACACTGCGAGGGCCTGGGCGCCGCGGTCTTCGAGAGCTATGTGTTCGACTGGCTCGACGGCGTGATGGGCAGGCAGAGCTAGCGTCGCACCGCCGGGCTAGGACTGCCCCCGGCGGCGCTCGCCGATGCCGTCCCACAGTTCGAGCAGCGTGCCGAGGATCTCCTCGGCGACGCCGAGGCCGCCGAGGTGGCTCTCGCCGGGCAGCGTGAACAGTTCGGCGTCGGGCAGGCGTGAGGTGACGTGGCGGCCGTGGGAGAACGGGACGATGTGGTCCTTGTCGCCGTGCCACCAGCGCACCGGTGCCTTGACCTCCTCGAGTCGGAAACCCCAGTCCCTGGCGAACACCGTGACGTCGGCGAACGGCGCCGACAGTTGCTTGCGGCTGCCGTTGAGCAGGTCGTCGAGGAACATCGCGCTGAACTCCGGCCGGGTCAGCAGCCGCCGGTCGCCCTCGGGGGACACCGCGGCGTAGGCCTGCAGGGCCAACGGGGCGATGGGCCGGAACGCGTGCACCAGGCCGACGGCCGCCATGCGCAGCGGCAGGCCGAGGATGGGCAGTGCCGGCGCCACCAGTGACCCCAGCCCCATGGCGCCGCCGCCGATGCCGTCGTCGCCGACCGTGGGGGCCACGCCGCCGAGCACCCCCGCCACCGCCACCCGCTCGGGCATGGCGGCCGCGCAGGCCAGCGTGTACGGGCCGCCGCCGGAGAGGCCGACCACCGCCATCTGGTCGACGCCCAGCACGTCGGCGATGGTGCGCAGGTCGTCGGCGAACGCCAGGACGTTGGGGTACTGGTGTGGTGTCGACGAGCCGATGCCGGGCCGGTCCACGCCGATGAGGCGGACGTTGCGCCGCTCGGCGAAGGCCCGCGCCTCCACGGGGATCTGGCGGCGGGCGCCGGGGGTCCCGTGTAGCCAGAACACCGGCCGACCCTGCGGATCGCCGAACTCGGCGAACCCGATGCGGCGGTCGCCGCCGACGGCGACGTTGCCCTCCAACTTGGGCCGCTCGATTGGCATGACCATGGGCATGAGTGTCGCATGCCCCCGGTTGCGGGCAGACGGGCTTGCCCTAACCGGCGGCGCCGGCGGGTAGGGCGGCCGCCCGCGCCAGCGCGGCCACGACCGTGTGCTTGGCCAGGTCGACCTTGAAGGCGTTGTCGCGCAGCGGTTCGGCGTCCGAGAGCAGCGCGCGGGCGCATGCCCGGAAGGCGGCGTCACCGGGCGAAGCGCCGACCAGCAGCGCCTCGGCGGCCCGGCTGCGCCACGGGGTGGCGGCCACCCCGCCGAGGGCGACCGCCGCCTGCTCGATCGTGCCGTCGACGACGTGCAGGCCGACGGCCACCGACACCAGGGCGAACGCGTAGCTGTGGCGATCCCGCACCTTCGCATACCAGCTGCGCTCGGCGTAGCGCGAGGGCGGCAACTCGATGCCGACCACCAGTTCGTGGGCGCCCAGCGCGTGGTCGCGCTCGGGGTGGTCCCCGGGCAGTCGCCAGAACTCCTGCCAGTCGACGGCGCGGTCTCCCTCGGGGCCGCGGACGTGGACGCGCGCGTCCAGCAGCGCCAGGGCGACGCCCATGTCGGACGGGTGCACCGCGATGCACGATCCGGTGGTGCCGAAGATGGCGTGCTCGCGGTGGAAGCCGGTGCGCGCCGCGCAGCCCGAACCGGGGACGCGCTTGTCGCAGTGCTCGAACGCGGGGTCCATGAAGTACGGACACCTGGTGCGCTGCAACAGGTTTCCACCAGCCGTGGCCATGTTGCGCAGCTGGGTGGTGGCCCCCGACAGGATGGCCTGCGACAGCACGGGGTAGCGCGTCCGGATCAGCCGGTGGTTGGCGAGCGGACCGTTGCCGATTCCCGCGCCGACCAGGACCGAACCGTCGGGGCGCTCCGTGACGTCGCGCAATCCGAGCCCGCCGACGTCGATGACCACCTCGGGAGCCTCGACGCCGTTCTTCATCAGGTCCAGCAGGTTGGTGCCGCCGGCGTAGTAGCGGCCCCCGGTCGCGACGGCCAGGTCGACGGCGTCGGAGACGCTGCGGGCGCGCCGGTACTCGAAGGTCTTCACGACGTCCGTCCCCGCGCCTCGGCCACCGCCGCGATCGCCGCCACGATGTTGGCATACGCGCCGCAGCGGCACACGTTGCCCGCCATTCGCTCCCGAATCTCGGCGTCCGACAGCCGAACTCGGCCACACAGCGCGTCGCCGCGATCGCCCTCGAACGACGCCGTGGACAGGTCGCCCCGTGCGTGTTCGGCCAGCATGGCGGTGGCCGACTGGATCTGCCCGGACGTGCAGTAGCCGCATTGGAACCCGTCGTGCGCGACGAACGCGGCCTGCACGTCGGTCAACTCGTCGGTCGCCTCACCGTCGGCCAACCCTTCGATGGTGCCGACGGCGCGCCCGGTCACCGTGGCCGCCAGCGTCAGGCAGGACAGCACGCGGTCACCGTCGATCGTGACGGTGCAGGCGCCGCAGAGCCCGTGGTCGCACCCCTTCTTGGTGCCGGTCAGGTTCAGGTGCTCGCGCAGCAGGTCGAGCAGGGTCGTGCGGACGTCGACGGTGCAGCGGCGGGGTACGCCGTTGACGCTCACCGCGACCGTCGTGGTGTGGGGTGCGGGCGTTGCCGTCATGTCGCCGTCATGTCAGCCGTCGTGTCAGCCGTCATGTCGGCCGTCGTGTCAGCCGTCATGTCGTGGTCTCCTCGTCGAAGGGAATCATCAGGTCCTCCAGGGTGATCGGCAGGGAACGCAGTCGGCGTCCGGTGGCGTGCCACACGGCGTTGGCGATCGCGGCGGCCACCCCGCACACGCCGATCTCGCCGATGCCGCGCACCCCGATGGGGTCCAGCGTGGGATCGGGACGGTCGACGAACGCGACGTCGAAGGCCGGCACGTCGGCATGGGTGGGCACGTAGTACTCGCCGATCAGCTGACCCGTCCGGTCGTCGAAGGGCACCCGCTCCATGAGGGCCATGCCGAGCCCGAAGAGGATTCCGCCCATCACCTGGTTGCGGGCCAGGGTCGGGTTGAGCACGCGACCGCAGTCGAACACCGCCACCCAGCGGGTCACGGCGAGGCGCCCGATCCGTTCGTCGACCTCCACCTCGCAGAAGTGCGCGCCGAACGATTGCGACACCGGGCCCGACTCGTCGGCTCCTCCCGCGCTGACCGTGAACGCGGGTGCGGGATCTCCTGCGGCCACGCGCCTGCGCCACTCGAGGCCCGCCGCGTGCACGGCGGAGCCGACGGTGGCCGTCGTCTGCGAGGCGCCGCTGTAGGGAGCGTCGGGGAAGGCCGAGTCGCCCGAGGAGAAGCGCACGCGTTCGAGTGGCAGGCCGGCAGCGTCGGCGGCCACCTGGGTCATCACGGTACGGACGCCGGTGCCCACCTCGTGGGTCGCCGAGGCGAAGTGCACGACGCCGTCGGAACCCGTGGTGACGGCGCACGAGGCGGGCATCCGGCGTCCGGGATAGGTGGCGGTGGCCATGCCCCAGCCGACGAGCGCGCCGTCCCGACGCGTCGCACGCGGGTGCGGGGCGCGCCGGGCCCAGCCGAACCGTCGCATCCCCTGGTCGTAGCATTCGTCGAGGTGCTTGCCCGCCCACGGGCGGCCGCTCGGCTGATCGATCGCCGCGTCGTTGCGGGTGCGCAAGACCACCGGGTCGACGCCGCTCGCCACCGCCAACTCGTCCATCGCCACCTCGAGCGCGAACAGGCCAGGAGCCTCACCCGGCCCGCGCATGAAACACGGTGTCGGCGCGTTGATCCGGGCCACCGTGTGCGACACCGCCAGTCGCGGCGACGCGTACAGCATGCGCGCCGACAACCCGGTGGGCTCGCAGAAGTGGGCGACGGTCGACGTCTCGGTGAGCGTGTGCTGTTCGGTGGACAGCAGGTGGCCGTCGCCGTCGGCGACGAGCGTGACGTCCTGCTCGGTGCGGGGACGATGCCCCGTCGCGGTGAACATCTGGTTGCGGGTGACGACGAGCTTGACGGGCCTGCCGACGACGCGCGCCGCGGCCGCACACAACACGACGTGCATCCACAGGAAGCTCTTCGAGCCGAACGCCCCGCCGACGAGCGGGGACAGGATGTGCACGTTCTCCTGCGGGATGCCGAGTTGCGCTGCCAGCGCGCGGCGTTCGCCGGTGATCCACCGCGTGGTGTCGTGGATCTCCAGGACGTCGCCATGCCACGCGGCGACGGTCGCCGCCAGCTCGATGGGGTAGTGCGCGTTGAGGCTGGTGGTGAACCGGGCGCTCACCGACACGTCACCGGCCGGCGCGGCGTCGGGCCCTCGCCGGTCCTGCAGCGACTCCTCGACGAGTTTGACGAAGTGATCGGGACGGTAGGTCCCGCGACGCACCGGCCCGCTGCCAGGGTCCGGATCGGCGGCCAGGACGTCGGCGGCCCGCCGGTCCGCGGGTGCCCGCTCGTAGTCGACCCGAATCGAAGCCGCTGCGTGCGTGGCGTTCTCGAGCGTGTCGGCCACCACCACGGCGATGTGCTGGCCGACATGGTGTACCTCCAGGTCGGCCAGTGGCACCCGCCGCTCCAACGGCAGGTCGTCGCTCATGTCGTCGGGCGGCGGGTACAGCGGCGGACGGTTCAGCGGCGTGAGCACCGCGAGCACCCCGGGTGCGGCAGCGGCGGCCGCGGTGGCGGCGCGCAGGGAGTCGGCGACGATCCGACCGCGCTCGATCTGCGCGCCCACCAGCACGGCGTGGACCAATCCCGGCGCGGTGACGTCCGCGGTGTACGTCGCCGTACCCGTCACCTTCTCGTGCGCCTCGACCCGCGGCAGGGCCCGCCCGATCGCCGTCACGGCTGCGTGGGTGCGACGGGGTCGAGCGCGTTGGTGCGGCTCACGATCAAGGGGTCGTGCGGGGTGAACGGGAACGCCGGCAGGTTCTCGAGGTGGGTGCCGAACGTGGCGGCCAGCACCTCGCGCGAGTAGGCGCTGACCGAGGCGCGATAGCCGATGTCCGCGGGGAACGGCTGATCGAAGAAGATCAGGAAGTGCCACGGGTCGGTGCCCACGTTCTCGATGTGGTGCGGGTAGGCCCGAGGGATGAAGTAGACGTCTCCGGTGGTCAGCAGCCAGGTGTCCAGCGTGCCATCGGGATTCATGATCGTCATCCGGGCGTCGCCGTGCTGGACGTAGCCCATCTCGGCGGTCACCGGGTGCCAGTGGGGTTCGCGCATACCGTCCTCCGTCACGCGCAGCGAGTACATCGAGATGTCCTTCAGCGCCGGCCAGAATTGGTCGCGGGCGAAGCGGGCGTTGCCGCTGACGTAGTTCAGCCCGGGTTGCTGCGCCTCGATGTCGAACTTGTGCGGATCGCCGAAGTACGCCGATGCCGGGATCTCGGGGTCTCCGACGCGGGCGGCGAGCTTGCGATCACGGGTGTCGCGACGGATGGTGGCCAGATCGGCGGCGGGCAGGTCGTAGGTGTTGCCCAGGACGGCGTCGGAGAACGCGCCGAAGGTGGCGCCCAGGCCGAAGTCCTCTGGCCGCTCGTTCCGGAACGCGATGATGAACTCCGCCACGTCGTCGCCGACGTTCTCGATGTGGTGCAGCGCCCCCGACGCGACGTGGAACATCTGGCCCGCCGTCACCACGAAGTTCGAGAACCTGCTGCCGTCGTCCAGCACCGACACCAGCGCGGTGCCTCGGACGCAGTAGGTGAGTTCGTTGGCGTTGGCGTGCCAGTGCGGCGTCCGCATCGCCCCGGGCTGGAGCAGCACGCGCTTGATCGAGAGGTTCTTCAAGATCGGCAAGGTGTCGGCGGTGACCCGGCGCATCGAGCCAAAGTCGTTCTCCTCGACGATCTCTCCGTTGAGCAGGGACAGAGTGTGCGTGCTGCGCTGCGTGCTCGGCTGCGTGCTCGGCTGTGTGCTCGTCGTCATGATCGGGCCCTCTCTCTAATCACTGCCATCTGCGGTACCGGATCAGCTTCGCGCGCATCAGCCGCGCTGTCGTCTCGGCTGGCTGCCAGCGACCGGTGAGCATTTCCGGAGGAGATTCTTCATGCCAGCCGGTAATCCCGTGAGCTGGATGCGAGAATCGTCGCGATGAACGCCGTACGAGTGGTCGTGGCCGATGACGACGTCTTGTTGCGCGAGGGGTTGGCCAGCCTGCTCGACCGTTCCGGTTTCGACGTCGTCGGTCAGGCCGGTGACGCCACGGCGCTGCTGGACCTGGTGGCCGATCTGGCGCCCGCACTGGTGGTCGTCGACATCCGGATGCCCCCCAGTCATGACACCGAGGGACTCGACGCCGCCAAGACCATCCGCCAAAAGTGGCCGGACATCGCGATCTTGGTGCTGTCCTCGCACGTCGACGTCGATCACGCCATGGAACTGCTGGCCGGCGGACGGTCCATCGGCTACCTGTTGAAGAGCCGCGTCACCGACGTGACGGACTTCGTCGACACGGTGGGGCGCATCGCGGGCGGTGCCTCGGTGGTCGATCCCGCCCTGGTCGCCGAACTGGTGTCGGCCCGCCGCCGCGACGATCCCCTGGAAGCGCTGAGCGCCCGCGAGCGAGAGGTGTTGGGGCTCATGGCCGAGGGCCTGTCCAACGCCGGCATCGGCCGACGCATCTGGGTCACCGAGGGCACCGTCGAGAAGCACGTCCGCAGCATCCTCACCAAGCTGAACCTGCCCGACACGGGAGACGACCACCGCCGCGTGCGCGCGGTGATCATGTACCTCGACTCGCTGTGAGCGACCGCGGTCACGCTTCCCGGCCGAGCAGGCTCAGGATCGCGGCCGGAGACAGCGCGAACTTCGGGACGAAGCCCAGAGCCGGGCTGGCGGCGATCATGTCGGCGAAGTCGTGCTCGGAGTGGGTCGAGATGAGGATCGTCGGCGGCGGCGGATCGTCGGCCCGCTCCAGTTCGGCCACCAGGTCGAAACCGCTCTCCGCGCCCAGGTCGACGTCCACCAAGGTCACGTCGGGCCGCAACTCGCGGTAGCGGTCCAGCGCCTCGGCGGTGCTACACGCCATGCCGACGACCTCGATCCCCGCGCGCTCGAGCATGCTGCTCGCGGCATCGCGGAAGTTCGCACTGTCGTCGACGATCAAACAACGCATGGCCACCACATGGATCGAGTGTGGCAGCGCCACCGGCGTGCGGCATTGCCGCTAGCAGGAATCCGCGCATGGATGCTGACGCACTACCATCCCCATTCGATGACTGATTCGGCCGAAGGCCCCGCAGCGCGCCAACCCCTGCGGTCGAGGCTGCTGGCGCTGTTGCTCAGCCCGCACGGACGTCCCATGGCATGGGGCTTCGTGGTGGCCGCTGCGCTGATCCTCGCCGAGGTCGCGCTGGTGCACCTGCTACGCCGCGTGGCACCGGACAACGCGTTCGGCGCGGTGTTCCTGCTCGGGGTGCTGGTGATCTCGGCCGGGTGGAGCTTCCCGGTGGCACTGGCGACGTCGATCGTCAGCGCCGCGGTGTACGTCTACATCCACCTCGAGGGCAGCGACAGCCTGTTCCCGGCGGTGTTCGTCTTCCTACCGCTGGCGCTGCTGATCAACGTGCTCGCCGGCCAGGCTCGACTACGGGCCGCCGAGTCCGAGGATCGCCGCCGCGTCGCCACGGCGCTGGCCCGGCAGCAGGCGGCACTGCGCCGCGTGGCCACGATCGTGGCCCGCGGCGCCGAACCGGCCGAGGTGTATCCCGCCGCGGTGTCGGAACTCGCCCGCGGCCTCGACCTGGAGCACGTCACCCTGGCCGGGTTCGTCGACGACGGCTGCGAGGTGCTCGCCTCCCACGACGCGGCGCAGCGGCGGATGCAGCCGGGGGACCGGTTCGGTCTCGACGGGGACAGCGTCACCCGGCGGATCCGTGACACGGGCGCGCCCGCACGCATCGACGACTACGCCGGCGTCAGCGGCGCCCTTGCCGCGCACCTGCGCGATCTGGGGTTGAAGTCCGGGGTGGGGGCGCCCGTGATGGTCGACGGCGTGCCGCGGTGCGCGCTCATCGTCGGCTCGACCGACGATGAGCCGCTGCCGGAGGAGACCGAGGCCCAGATCTGCGACTTCGCCGACCTCGTCGCGACGGCGATCCGCAACGCGGAGACGGCAACCGAGCTGCGGGCGTCGCGTGCCCGCGTCGTCGCGGCCGCCGACCAGGCGCGCCGCGGCATCGAGCGCGACCTGCACGACGGCGCGCAGCAGCGGATCGTCTCGCTCGGGCTGGGGCTGCGCACGCTCGAAGCGTCGATCCCGGAAGCCGAAGCGGCATTGCGCAAGCAGGTCGACAACCTGATCCAGGGCATGGCCGACCTCTACACCGAGTTGCAGGAGCTGTCGCGCGGCATCCATCCGGCGATCCTGTCCAAGGGCGGGCTGGGCCCCGCGCTCAAGACGCTGTGCCGGCGGTCGACGGTGCCGGTGCGCCTGGAACTGGCGGTCGACGGGCGACTGTCCGAGCGCATCGAGGTCGCCGCCTACTACGTCGTCGCCGAATCACTCGTCAACGTCGCCAAGCATGCCCAGGCCGACGGCGTCACCGTGCGGGCCGCCCTCGCCGAGGACGAGTTGCGCATCGAGGTGGTCGACGACGGGGTCGGGGGAGCCACCACCGGCGGCGGTAGCGGTCTCATCGGGTTGAAGGACCGCGTCGACGCCGTGTCCGGCCGCATCGAGGTGACCAGCCGCCCCGGCGAGGGCACCGCGGTGCACGCCCGCATCCCGGTGCCCGCGGCCTGAGACTGCCCGGGGTGCCGTGCCCGGCGACCCTCAGTGCCCTACGCGGCCCGCCGGCCGGCGATCCCGCCACGGCGTGGCCTGCTCGAGCTGGGCGGCCAACTGCAGCAGCACCGTCTCGTCGGGCGCCATCAGCTGCACCCCGATGGGGAGCCCGCCTGCGCTGACGCCGAGCGGCAGTGAGATCGCCGCCCAGCCGGTCACGTTGGCCAGGGCGGTCCACCCGGTGGTGGCGAACTCGACGTCGAAGAAGGCCCTGGTCGTGCCCCGCGGCTGGTCGAGCAGTCCGTACGGCGGCGGCGGGGTCAACAGCGTGGGGACCAGCAGCACGTCGTGCTCGGACATGCCCGCGGCGAACCGCCGCGTCTGCTCGTGGACGGCGGCGATGGCCGACGCGTAGGCCACCCCCGTGGTCTGCATGCCTTCGCGCACCATGACCCACGTGCTGGGTTCGAACTCGTCTTCGCGCGGGTCGCGGCCCAGGTGGGCGCGCGCGAGTGCGTGCAGTCCGGCGTTGCTCACCGTGTGCAGGATCGCGATGGCGTCGGCCACCTCGTCGGCGTCGACCATGGGGGCACCGGGGTCGACGCGGTGGCCGAGCCCCGCCAGCGTCGCGGCGCACGACTCGACGGCGGCCACCACGTCCGGATCGGTGTGGACACCGGGGAAGGGGGACACCGAGGTGGTGAGGATGCGCTGCGCCGCGGGCGGTTCTGCGATGGCGGCCAGGTAGGAGCCCGGCGGCGCCGGGGCGGTGTAGGGATCGCCGAGTTCGGTGCCCGCCACCGCGTCCAGCAGGGCGGCGCTGTCGCGCACCGTCCTGGTCAACGCGTGTTCGTTGACCAGGCCCTCCAACCCGTGTCCGGCACTCGGCGCGAACGACGTGCGGCCGCGGCGCGGTTTGAGCCCCACCAACCCGCAGCAGGAGGCCGGGACGCGGATCGATCCGGTGCCGTCACCGCCCGAGGCGGCGGGCACGACGCCCGCCGCGACGGCGGCCGCCGACCCGCCACTCGACCCGCCCGGCGTGACGTGCGAGCCCCACGGGTTCACGGTCGGGCCGAACAGCGACGGTTCCGTCGTGCAGTGATTGCCCCACTCGGGGGTGTTGGTCTTGCCGAACAGCACCAGCCCCGCGGCGAGGTAACGGTCCACGATCCACGCCGACTCCTCGGCGACGTGCGTGGCCAACGCGCGGGACCCCATCGCCTCCGGGGCACCGGCCAGCGACGCGCCGAGGTCCTTGAGCAGGAACGGCACTCCGGCCACGGGACCGTGCCCGCCGCCGCGCAGCGCGCCGGTCTGATCCAGCGTCTGAGCCTGGGCCCGCCCGCGGTCGAACAGGTCTGCGATCACGGCGTTCAGGGAGCGGGTGGCCTCGACGCGCAAGATCGCGGCGTCCAGCAGTTCCACCGCGGACGTCTCACCGGACGCGATCAGTGCTGCCTGCCCGACGGCGTCGACGTCGGCGAGTTCGATGGCTGACTTCAGGTCCATCGCCCCGATCCTCCGGGGTGCGCCCGCGCGGGGCAAGCCGCCACCCCGGAGGAGGCCGGGTCAGCTCACGCTGTCGTCGGAGAGCTCGTCGTCCTTCTTGTCGTCGGCCCGGGTCTTCCACAGGCTGGCCACGGTGGTCACCACCAGCGTCACGACGATCACGCCCAGGCTGAGCAGGGTCGGGATCTCCGGCACCGCGACGTGCTCGCCACCGTTGATGAACGGCAACTCGTTCTCGTGGAGGGCGTGCAGGAACAGCTTGACGCCGATGAACGCGAGGATGAACGCCAACCCGTAGGACAGGTACACCAACCGCCTGAGCAGCCCGCCCAGCAGGAAGTACAGCTGCCGCAGCCCCATGAGCGCGAACACGTTCGCCGCGAAGACCAGGTACGGCTCCTTGGTGAGACCGTAGATCGCGGGAATCGAGTCGAGCGCGAAGATGAGGTCCGTGGTGCCCAGCGCCACGATCACGAGGAACATCGGCGTCATCAGGCGCTTGCCGTCTTCGCGGATCCACAGCTTCAGGCCGTCCCACTTGTCGGTCAGCGTGAGGTGGTTGCGGGCGAACTTGACCACGGCGTTGTCGCCGTCGTCATCGTGGTCGGTGTCGCGGGCCAGGTTGATCGCGGTGTAGACCAGGAACAGGCCGAAGATGTAGAACACCCAGGAGAACTGGTTGATCGCGACGGCGCCGAGCGCGATGAAGATGCCGCGGAAGATCAGCGCCAGGATGATGCCGACCATCAGGGCTTCCTGCTGGTACTTCTTCGGCACGTTGAAGCTGGCCATGATGATCAGGAAGATGAACAGGTTGTCCACCGAGAGGCTGTACTCGGTGAGCCAGCCGGCGAAGAACTCCAGGCCGAAGTTGCCGCCGTGGAAGAACCACACCCACAGGCCGAAGGCGATGGCCGCACTGACGTAGACCGACAGGGCGATCGAGCACTCCCTCATCGTCGGTTCGTGGGGACGTCGGGCGATCATCACCACGTCGAAGAGCAGGACGGCGATCGTCACGGTGAGCGTGATGATCCACTCGGTAGTGGATACGTTCAAAGGTGCCTCCGGGGTAGCAAAAAACGCCCGAGGTCTCTGCCACCGCAGGATGCGGCCCACGGCACCGGCCGCCCAACTGTGGACGACGTGATGACGACACCGCGGCGAAGGAATACTCCCCTCGCCGACAAGTGTGACAGACGGCTCGCCGATCGCGGAAACGCGGGGTCGCGTGCGCGTCTCAGTGGTCGGGGCGGTTGCGGGCCAGGCTCGCCCCCACGGACAGCCCGATGAGCAGGTCGGCGGCGGTGATGAACAGGCCGCACCAGTACATCCACTTGACGGTGGGGTCGGGCTGAACGGCGAAGTAGGTGACGAGGAAGATCGGCCCGACGATGCCGCAGACCAGGATGAACGCCTGCAGTCTCAGGTAACGCCAGAACGTCTGCATGTCCGTGCCCTTCGTCGGGTCGTGGCTACGGTGCACGTCATCAGGGTGCACGTCATCACGGTGCGCGTCATCACGGTGCGCGTAGATGGTGCGCGTAGATCAAGCGTAGGGCGCGCCGGCCCAGGGGTTCCCGTAGAACCGGTCACCGCGCCCGCGCGGCGTCGCTAGGCTCGCGACGAGCCGCCCCCATGGGCCGCCCGTCGACCCGAACCGAGGTGAGCGTGAAGTTCGAGCTGTTGAGCCCCACCGTCGAGATCGGGCTGGTGACCACCGGCCTGGACGCGATGGTCGCCTTCTACGAGGGTTTCCTGGGCCTGGAGTTCCAGGGGGAGATCGCCTTCGCGACCGGCGTGCAGCGGCGGTACGCGCTGGGGGGCTGCGTGCTCAAGCTCGTCACCTACCACCAGCCGCCCGCCGCGCCCGTCGTCCCGGGGGGCGGGCCGGCGCAGGCGGGGTTGCGGTACTTCACGATCGGCATCACGGGGCTGCGGGCGGCGGCCGAGGCGATCCAGGCTGCCGGGTATCAGGTCGTCGAGGGGCCCTCGGAATTCGAGCCGTTCCCCGGAATGGGCTGGATGTTCGTCGCCGACCCCGACGGCAACGCCGTGGAGTTGTTCGGGACGCTCTAGCCCGGAGGGCGTCGTCAGGCAGGCACCACGACGGTCAGCTTGTTGCCGTCGCGCTCGACCTGCATGCCCGCGCGCGTGGCGATGGCAGCCACCTGTGCGGCGTCGTCGGGTTCGGCCCGCGAACTCACCAGCGCCCGCGCCAGCCGGCCCTTGTGCGCCTTGTTGAAGTGGCTCACCACGGCGCGGGTGCCGTCCGGTTTCTCGGACACGACGTCGACCGTGACGGCCTCCGGGGCGCGGCCCAGCGCCGCGTACGCCCCTGAGCGCAGGTCGACGATCAGGTGGTGCCCGGACCAGTCGTGCAGCACGCGCTCCAGGCTGGGCTTCCAGCGCGCTGCCAGGGAGGGCCGATCGGGCAGCTTGGATCCGGCCGACAGCCGATACGCGGGAATGGGGTCGATGGCGCGGACCATGCCGAACAGAGCCGATCCGATCATCAGCACCGAGCGCGCCCGCATCGCCGCCGACCCCCGCAGCGAGTCGACGTCGAGCGCGTCGTAGAGCACCCCGGTGTAGCGGCTGATGGCCGGCATGGTCGGGGAGGTGAGCAGCGCCGCGTTGCGGTCGATCTCGAAGTCCTGCTTCTCCGACAGCCCCAGCGCCGCGCGCGCCGCCGCGCGGTCCCGCACGAGGTCGAGCACCTCGTTGACGAGGGTGGCCCGCATCGGGGTGAGCAGTGGTATGCCGATCGAAGCCAGGTCCAGCGGATGTCCCTCGCCGCCGTCGCGCTTGGTCTCCGACGGCGGCAGCAGCACGATCACGGGCGTCGAGGGTAATCGAGGCGGATCACCGGCGTGCCAGCAGCAGTGGCACGCGCTGCTCGGCCGTGCTCAGCGAACCGTGGTGCCCGACCAACGACGACTCCACGGGCTCGGTGTTCGGCCGGACCATCCCCACCTCGCCGCGCGCTGCGGCGACGACGTCGCCGATGCGGGAGCGCGCCGCGTCGGACACGCGCGGGCCGAACCAGCCCGCCGCGATGGCCTCCTCGCGAGACGCCACCCAGGCCCGCTCCGCCAGCACTTCGCGCCACCGGGTCAGCACGTCGGCGGCGGCGCCGGAGCGCGCGTACACGTGGCGGGCGCGCACCTCGCCGCCCACGTCGTCGACGTCCTGCCACAGCTCGGGGGTGGCATCCAGGTCCACGTGGTCGGTCACCGTCACCATGCCGTGGTCGGCGACGACGGCCAGCAGGCCGCCCGCAGGAAGGGTCTCGACGACCGAGCCGACCAGACGATCGACCTGGCGCAGCTGCATGCGCCACGGCTCCGAACCCGGGCCGTGGAGATGCCCGAGCATGTCGAGGTCGGCGTGATAGCCCCAGCAGAATCCGCCGCCGGCGACCGTGTCACGGACCCGGGCCGCCAGGTCGCCGAGAGCGTGCACGCCCACGTAGCGGCCGCCGCGCAGCACCGCGCGCGTCAAGCCCGAGCCGTCGAACCGCGCCGCCGAGATCACCGCGACGTCGAAGCCGGCGGTGGCGGCGCGTTCGAACGTGGTGGGAAGCGGTTGCACGCGTTCGGGTTCGAGGGTGTCGCGCAGGTCGGCTCCGTGCGGGTGCGGTTGCCAGGTGAGGGCGTTGACGACGCCGGTGCCGGGCACCCGGAACGTGTAACCGACCATGCCGTGTTCGCCGGAGCGTCGACCGGTGCCGACGGCGGCCAAGCCGGCCGCCGTGGTCGACGGGAAGCCCACGCTCAGCGTGCGACCGCGCAGGTCCGCCAGGACGGGCGCGTCGGCCGCGTGGGCGTCGAGCAGTTCGGCGCCCAGCCCGTCGATCAGCAGTACGCAGGCCCCGGTGACGTCACCGTCGAGGCCGATGCGGTCCTCGAAACCCGGGGCGCCCATCGCGGTGAGCACGGCGGGCACGACGTCGCACAGGTGCGCCAGGTCGCGATCCGGCGCGGGCAGCGGGGTGGGTTTCACCCGTGCGCCCTCGCGTGCACGGACACGGCGTAGTCGCCGTCGGCATACGGTCGCCCGTCCCACGTCGCCCACCGCGCGACGGGGATCAACCCGGCCGCCGCGGCCAGCGCGTCGTAGCGGTCGAGGGGCAACCGGTCGGGGCGCACTCCGAAGCCGGCCACCAGGCGGCCGCCGGGCCGCAGGCAGCGCGTCAGCTCGGCCAGCACCGTGCCCTCGGTTCCGTCTGCCAGGAAGATCATCACGTTGCCTGCCAGCACGACCACGTCGACCGGGTCGGCCTGCAGATCGGGGACGGCGGTGACCACGTCCACCAGGTCGGCCTCGACCCATCGCAGGGACGGCGCCTTCGCCCGCGCCGTCGAGAGCATGTCGGCGTCGGCGTCGACACCCACGACGTCGAAGCCGCGGTGCGCCAGTTCGACGGCGACCCGCCCCGTGCCGCACCCGGCGTCGAGTACGCGCGTCCCGCCGGTGTCGGTCAGCAGTGCGGTGACGGCGTCGGCCTCGCCGTGGATGCCCTGGCCGCGCTGCTCGAGCGCCCGCCATCGGGCGTCGTAGTCGTCACCGCGCGGTGCGTCGGTGTGCTGCCATCGCGTGCTCACCGGGGCCATCCTGCCACCGGCATCGCGCGGTCAGCCCGCGACGATCGAATCGCCCTGCACCGCAACTGGCTTGGGGGTCAACGGCTTGGTGGCCGGGCCGTCCAGCACGGCGCCCTCGAGGCTGAACCGGCTGCCGTGGCACGGGCAGACGATGGAGCCACCCGCGACCTTCGACACCGAGCACCCGGCGTGGGGGCACACCGGGGAGAACCCCTTGAACACACCGGCGCTGGGCTGGGTGACCACCACCCCGTCGGCTCCGCTGCCGACGACGACCCCCGATCCGACGGGCACGTCGGCCACCTTCGCCAACGGCCCGTCGGTCGGGGCAGGGGCGGCCTCCGGCGCGCTGCCGGAGGTGCTGCAGGCCGTGAGTGCCACGGCCGTGGCGCCCAGTCCGGCGAGGACGGCGCGGCGGGACGCTGCGGGGGTCGACGGTGCGGCGGTGTCGTGGGGGGACGGGCCGTCCGGACGTCGGTGGCTGGAGCTCATCAGGCGATTGTGGCGCATGCGCTACGACGCGATCTGGAAGAACCACAGTGCCGACGTCAGCCACGCGAAGACCAGCCCGAAGAACGTCAGGCCACCGACGACCGGGATGACCCACGGCCGCAGCCCGCGGCGGGTCAGCAGCAGCATCTTGGTGACGAACACGCCGTAGAAGAAGCAGCCGAACAGGGAGTGGAACAGCACCCGCGGATGGGCCGTGGCGAACCCCAACGCGAACAGACAGTGCACCGCGACCGGCACCGACGCCAGCACGGCCAACCGGCCGGACCAGACGTGGGCGGCGGTCAGCCAGCCGGGGGAGCGGCGGGCGGGCAACAGTCCGTACATCGCGAAGGCCGAGACGAATTGGAACACCGCCAGCCCCACGGCCAGCGTGGCCAGCCATGTCTTGACTGCGGCACCGCTGGCGAAGCCCACCAGCGACAGCGCGAAGAATCGCGGTTCGTGCGCGTGGGCGAAGACGCCGAGGCCCACGGCGACGGCCGACCCCGTCAGCACGCACCCCAGCACCGCCAGGGTCGAGGTGGTGGGCGCCTGCGCCGGTCGCGTGACGGGTTCGGTGGCGGTCATCGGCGGGACCCCGACGTCGGGGCGGCGGCGAAGTCCCAGCTGCGTTCGCCGATCCACAGCCGTCCGACGACGTCGTCGCCGCGCAGTCGGCCTTGGATGCGGGTGGTGCCGCCCTGGTCGGCCAGCCGCAGCGTGCCGTCGGAGGCAGTGCCCCGCAGCCAGCTCTCGAGCGCGGCGCCGTCGCAGACGTAGCCGGTGGCCGGCGTCATGGCAGCTTCGGTGTCGGTGGGGGTGCCTGCCACGGTGAGGTCGATCGTGATGCGGCCCGCTGCGGTGTCGACGGCGCCGGCGTAGGCGGGGGCGAACCGGGGCGTGGGAGCCGGCGCGGTCAGCGGGGCCGGGCGCTGCGCGGTGCCGGGTGCGCGGGTGGGCTGCGCCTGGGTGGGCTGAGGCTGGGTGGGCTGAGGCTGGGTGGGCTGCGGCTGGGCGCGCTGCGCCGAGACGACGGTCGCGGCGGGCGTCGGCGGGGTGTTGGCGAGGTTGGCCCACCACAGTCCGGCGCCGACGGCGGCCACCGCGGCCATGGTGAGGACCGGTCGGGGAACGCTGTTCTTGGTCATGCCCCGACGGTGCCCGCACCGCACGCCGCGTGCTTGGAGGTGCGGTGGAGATCGCGTGGAGATCACCCGGTGACAGCCAAGCCACAGCGTTGCGGACACGCGCGGGCGCGCGCGGCGCTGTTACCCTGCGAAGGCCGTGACGCCGGCTCCCGTGTGATCCCGGGCGGCCGACGCGGGCAATGCGAAAGCACGTCCCGCGTGCCCGGGAGCGACAACAGCCAGATACGAAACCAGATACGGAAAGAGTGTCGTGCGCAGCGGTGAGATCAAGGCCCTGACCGGTCTTCGCATCGTCGCCTCGATATGGGTGGTCCTGTTCCACTTCCGGCCGCTCCTCTGGGAGGCCTTTCCGGACTTCTCCTCGGCGCTCAAGCCCGTGCTCGACCGGGGGGCCCAGGGTGTCGACCTGTTCTTCATCCTGAGCGGCTTCGTGCTCACCTGGAACTACCTCGACAAGATGGGCCCGTCGTTCTCCCCGCGCGCGACGCTGCGTTTCCTGTGGCTGCGGCTGGCGCGGGTGTGGCCGGTCTACCTGGTCACCATGCACCTCGCGGTGCTGTGGGTGGTGTTCACGCTCTACGTCGGTCGCTTCCCGCCGGACAACGTCGACCCCTTCAACGCCACCAGCTACCTGCGGCAACTGTTCCTGGTGCAGCTGTGGTTCGAGCCGTACTTCGACGGCACCAGCTGGAACGGCCCTGCCTGGTCCATCAGCGCCGAATGGTTGGCCTACCTGCTCTTCGGCGGCCTGGTGCTGGTGATCTTCCGGATTGCCCGAGCCACCCGAGCCCGCAGCCTGCTGCTGCTGGCCGTCGCGGTGTCGCTGCCGCCGGTGGTGCTGCTGCTGGTGTCCGGCCACTTCTACACGCCGTGGAGCTGGCTGCCCCGCATCGTCATGCAGTTCACCGCGGGGGCGTTGGCATGTGCGGCGGTCCGCAAGCTGCATCCCGGTGCGAGGACGCAGCGGGCGGCCGGCTACGCGTCGATCCTGCTGCTGGCGGCGATCGTTGCGACGCTGTACCACTTCGACGCCCATCCGCTGCCGAAGAACCCCGACGCCGGCGGTGTCGTCGACGTCTTGTTCGTGCCGTTGATCGTCGCGCTGGCGATCGGCGCGGGCAGCCTGCCTCGGCTGCTGTCGGGCCGGGTGATGATCTATCTCGGCCAGGTGTCCTTCGCGGTCTACATGACGCACGAACTCGTCCATCAGGCGTGGATCTGGACGGCCAAGCAGTTCGAGCTGACGCTGACGGGCACGGGCGGGAAGTTCCTGTTCCTCGGTTTGCTGGTGTTGGTGTTCGCGCTGTCGAGCCTGCTGTATCACGTGGTCGAGGAGCCGGCGCGGCGGTGGATGCGGCGCATGGTCGACGTGCGCAGTGTCCCAGCGGGCGAGCGTGAGGCCGCGCACGGCGAATCGTCAGCCGGCGCGGGTAAGCTGCAGAGCCTTGCCGACCGTGAGGAACGGTCGCAGTCCCGCCCGGCACGCGCCGGGTGACGTCGCGTCCGGCCCGCGCCGGCCTTGAGGGGAGGATGCCTGGTGGGCCGTCCTGTTGCGTTGCTGGTTGCCCTGTTGACGGTGTTCGGGTGCGTCTCGCACGCCGCGCCGCGGGTACTGGCCGTCACGCCCGCCGGTGTCAGTTCGGCGCCGAACCACGTTGCCGTGGTGGGCGACTCGTACACCACCGGGAGTGACCAAGGGGGCAACGGTCCGGCCAACTGGACCACGCTGGCCTGGCAGCGGCTGTCGCGGCAGGGGGTGTCGATCGACGCCGACGTCGCTGCGGAGGGTCGGGCGGGTTACGTGGTGCGCGGCTACCAGAACAGCGTCTTCGGTGATCTCGCGCCGCGCGCCATCCAACCCGACGACACGCTGGTGGTCTTCTACGGCTCGCGCAACGACCAGGGCGTCGACCCGTTGGCGCTGGCGTCGATGTCACAGGGCGCGTTCGACTTCGCGCACCGCACCGCCCCTGGGGCCCGGCTGCTCGTCATCGGTCCGCCGTGGCCCACGGCCGACGTGCCCCCCGCGGTGCTGCAGATCCGCGACGTGCTGCGCACCACCGCCGGTTTTGCCGGCGCCACCTTCGTCGACCCGATAGCCGAGGGCTGGTTCGTCGGCCGCCCGGACCTGATCGGCGCCGACGGCGTGCACCCCACCGACGCCGGACACGCCTACATGGCGGACAAGATCGCCCCGCTGATCGGGGCCGAACTGCCGCGCCGCCTCTAGCGGGGCGCGGCGGGGGCTGCCGTCACCCCTGCACGGCCTTGGCGACCGCGACGCACGTCGTCACCCAGGCGGCGTCCGGGTTGAGGCCGCGCAGCTCCCGCTCGGCCGCGTGCGCCATCTGCAGCACCACCCAGTCGCGTGCGCGTTCGTCGGACAGGCCCGCGGCGTCCACCAGTGTGAAGAAGCGTCGCCGCACGCCGTCGCGGATGGCGCCGGCGACCTCGTCCCAGCGGTGCCAGAGCATGGGAGCCACTTCGAAGTGGGGGTCGCCGTTGATCGGGCGCGGCGCGATGGCCAGCCACGGCTCGCGGTCGGCGGCCAGCACGGTGCCGTAGTGCAGGTTGCCGTGGATCAGCGTCGCGCTGGTCGCCGGGTCGGTGGCGAGGTCCCGCCCCACGGCGACGGCCTGTTCCACCAGGCGGTGGGGGATGGCCGCACCGCGCGGCAGGGCCGCGAGGTCGTCGAGCCACGGGCCGATCACGTCGGCGAGCGCCGGCAGTTGCGGCATCGGGGCGCCGTGCAGACGGCCGGACACCTCGGCCACGATCTCGCACGCGGTGACGTCCCACTCGTCGCCGAGGTCACGGGGGTGCAGGCGTTCGAGCAGGACGGCGTGGCGATGCGGATCGGCACTCAACAGCCGGGCCGCCCCGGTGCCGGCCCATCGGCGTAGCGCCAGGTGTGCATGCCGGTGTCCGCCGATCTTCAGCACCGCGGCGCCGCCGTCGCGCGTGCGCACGGGCACCACGGTGGTGTGCGGGTCGCCGAGCACGTCGCCGTCGGGACGGAGATCCCATTCGGCGATCAGGTCGCCGAGGACGCGGATGTCGACCGCCGGGTCCGGTGGTGACGGCTCGCCGCTCACGACGTCTCTCCGGGATAGGTTGGGCAGCGATGAGGACGATGGTCGACTTCGACGCCGCGGTGGCGTTCGCGCTCCCCATGACCGACGGGGCGGTGCGGGTCGGGGCGCTGCTCGAGGGGCCGCAGGGGTGGGGTGAGTTCAGCCCACCCGAGGACGCTCCCGACGACCGGTTGGCGCGCTGGCTGACGATGGCGACGGAGCCCGGCACGGTGGGCTGGCCGGACCCGGTGCGTGGTCGGGTCGCGGTGTCGGTGCCGGTGCCGCTGGTGATCGCCGAGCACGCGCGACGACTGGTCGCCGACTCCGGCTGTGCGGCCGCCGACGTGGTGGTCGACGGCGGTGCGGCGGCGAGTGCCGACGACGACGCGCGGCTGGCGGCGGTGCGCGACGCACTGGGCCCCGACGGGGCCATCCGGGTGCGGCCGGTGCGCCCGTGGGACGTCGAGACCGCCGTGGCGGCGGTGCCGCGGCTGGCGGCGGCCGCAGGTGGGCTGCAGTTCGTGCTCCGGCCGTGCATGACGCTCGCGGAGTCGGCCGCGCTGCGGCGACGCGTCGACCTCGCGGTGGCGATGCCCGCGTGGCTGGCGTCGGCGGATGACCCCGGGTTGCGGGGCGCGGCCGACGTGGCGGTGCTGGCGGTGGGTGCCCTGGGCGGTGTCCGTCGCGCGCTGCGGCACGCCGAACGTCACGACCTGCCGTGCGTGGTGGTGTCCACGGTGGAGAGCAGCATCGGTCTGGCGGCCGGCCTGGCCCTGGCCGGCGCCCTGCCCGATGTCCCGTTCGCCTGCGATCTGGGTACGCGGCTGCTGCTGACCGACGACGTCGTGGCCGACGCGCGGTCGCTGCGTCCGGCCGACGGCTGGCTGCCCGTGGCACCCATGCCGTCGGCGCCGGATGCGGACGCGTTGCGGCGCACCGCGGCCAGCGACGCGCAGGCGGCGCAGGTGCTGCGGCGCCTGCGGATCGCCCGCGACGCGTCCTAGACGCAGTCCGAGCAGATCTGCTGGCGGTCGGTCTCGAGGGCGAGGCGGTTGCGGTGCTGCACCAGGAAGCAGCGCGCGCACGTGAACTCGTCGGCCTGCTTCGGGAGGACGCGCACGGTGAGTTCCTCGCCCGACAGGTCGGCGCCGGGGAGGTCGAAGAGTTCGACCTCTTCGCCGTCGTCGACGTCCAGGACGGCGGTGGCGGCGTCGTTGCGACGACCGGCCAGCGCCTCGAGCGACTCGTCGGCGACGTCGTCGGTGTCGGTCTTGCGGGGGGCGTCGTAGTCAGTGGCCAAGGCGCTTCCTTTCGTGTGCTGTTCCGGCGCCAGGTCAACGTCCGCCGTGGTGCCGATTGTTCCCACCCCGGGCGGCGCGAAAACATCGCTGCGGGCGGCGCGAAGCGATCCGTTTCTCGGGTGAGCCCCAGAGGCGCCGCACCGCTGCCGGACGGCCGTCAGACGGGCCAGGTTTCGCGGCGGTGCGCGGCGTCGAAGAACATCCATTCGTAGCGCGACGTGGTGACGAAGTGGGCCCTCGCGGCGGCTTCCTCGGCGGGCGCGAGCGTCGGTCCGACGCGGTCGGTCAGCGCCAGCACCTCGGCCACCGTGGCGGCGAACTGGTCGCCGGAGTAGGAGTCGATCCACGCCTGGTAGCGCGGGTCGGCGGAGCCGCGTTCGGCGAGCGCGGCCCCGACCCTGGCGTAGATCCAGTAGCAGGGCAGCACCGCCGCGAGTCCCTCGGCGAAGCTGCCGCCGTACGCGGTGGCCAGCAGGTAGCTGGTGTAGGCGCGGGTGGTGGGAGCCGGCGTGCCGCCATCCAGCGCGGCGGGGTCCATGCCGAGTTCGGGGAGCAGGGACTGGTGCAGCGCGAGTTCGACGTCGACCACCTCGGCGGCGTGCCTGGTGAAGGTCGCGGTGTCGGCCAGGGTGGGCGCCTTGGCGCCGACGATGGCCAGCGCCCGGGAGTACACGCGCAGGTAGTGCACGTCCTGGGCGACGTACTGGCAGAAGGCGGCGTCGTCGAGGCTGCCGTCGGTCAGGCCGGTGACGAAGGGGTGCGCCAGGATCGCGTCGAAGATCGGTTCGACGTCGCGCCACAGCGTCGACGACCAGGTGGGCGCGTTCGGGGCGGTCACGGCGTGCATCCTGCCACGCAGCGTCCTCGGCGCGGCGGTCGCGTGCCGGAACCGGCGGTGAAAGCCCTTAGGACCTAACGTGATTGGCGTCACCCGACACGGTCACCGTTCGGTCACGGTCTCACAAAGAATCCCATGGGTATGAGCGCCGGGGGCGACGGCGGTGGCACCATGTGTTGTGGAAGTGACGGATGTGAAACATGTCGCTTCACCCTGCCGGGGATCGAAACCTCGGACTCGGCAGGAGCCGACCAGAAGCGAGAAAGAACGATGAGACGCATCTCCGCCCTCTTGGCCTTCGCCCTCAGCCTCGCCGTGCTGTTCACGGCGCCGGGCCTGGCTCGTGCCGACGCGACGTCTGCCCAGCGTCAGCAGGCCATCGACTTCGTGATCAAGCGCGCGGTGTCACAGCAGGGCGTTCCGTTCACCTACGGCGGCGGTGACGTCAATGGCCCCACCCTGCCCGTCGAGCGGCCTGCGGCGCCGCAGCAACAGGCCGAGCAGTCGTCGACCTCGGGCCTGGCGGCCGCCAACCCCGACCCGCTGTTCCCGGGATTGTTCTCGCCGACCGCGCCCGCCGTCCCCGCGGCGCCTGCGGCCCCGCGGGTCCCCGGGTTCGACGCCTCGGGCCTCATCGTCTATGCCTTCGGGGGTGTCGGCATCAAGATGCCGCGCTCGTCGGGCGAGCAGTATCAGGTGGGGCGCAAGATCGCGCCGTCCCAGGCGCTGCCCGGCGACCTCATCTTCTACGGACCCGACGGCACGCAGAGCGTCGCACTGTTCATCGGCAACGGCCAGATGGTGGAGGTCGGCGACCGTGGCGTGGCGGTGTCGCCCGTGCGGACCGCCGACATGACCCCGTACCTCACGCGCGTCATCGAGTGGTGACCCGCCCTGCCGCACCCTGGCCGATCATGGGTGCGGCAGGCTTGGCAGACTGGACCCATGGCACAGATAACCTTGCGCGGTAACCCCATCAACACCTCCGGTGAGCTGCCGGCCGTCGGTTCGCCGGCACCGGCGTTCACGCTGACCGGAACCGACCTCGGTCAGGTCAGCAGCGAGCAGTTCCGGGGCAAGCCGGTCGTGCTCAACATCTTCCCGTCCGTCGACACCCCGGTGTGCGCGGCGAGCGTGCGGGCCTTCAACGAGAGCGCCGCGGCCAGCGGTGCTGCCGTGCTGTGCGTCTCCAACGATCTGCCGTTCGCCCAGAAGCGGTTCTGCGGTGCCGAGGGCATCGAGAACGTGACGACGGCATCGGCGTTCCGGGACGACTTCGGCAAGGACTACGGCATCACGATCGTCGACGGTCCGATGGCCGGCCTGCTCGGTCGTGCCGTGGTGGTCGTCGGCGCCGACGGCAACGTGGTGTACACCGAGTTGGTGCCGGAGATCGGCCAGGAGCCGAACTACGACGCCGCCCTCGCGGCCGCGGGCTGAGCCCGGCCGCCCGCCCCCTCGCAGACTGCGGGGAGATCACACCCGGAACCCGGAGCGTGGTCTCCCCGCAGTCTGCGTACGCGCCTAGACTGGTGCCATGCGTCGCGAGAGTTCGCCTCCCGCCGGTCTTTTGCGCATCGAAGACTGCGTGGACCGACGCGGCCGCGTCGTCGTTCCCGCCGGGACCACCCTGATCTCCCTGATCGAGCGCAACATCGCGGCGGTCGGTTCCCGGGTGGCCTACCGCTACCTGGACCACACCCGGTCCGACACCCGCTCGGACGGCGGCGTCGCCGTCGAACTCACGTGGGCCGAACTCGGCGTGCGGTTGGCGGCGGTGGGAGCCGAGATCCAGAGGCACGCCTCGCCGGGCGACCGTGTCGCGGTCCTGGCGCCGCAGGGGCTGGACTGGGTGGTGGGGTTCTACGCCGCCATCAAGGCCGGAACCATCGCGGTACCCCTGTTCGCGCCCGAATTGCAGGGCCACGCCGAGCGTCTCGCGACGGCCTTCGCCGACGCCACGCCCAGCCTGGTGCTCACGACGTCCGCCGCGGAGGGGGCGGTCACCGCATTCCTGGATGCGGTGCCCGCAGCGCGCCGCCCGCACGTGCTGCTGATCGACCGCGTGCCCGACGCCGCGGCAGAGACGTTCACGCCGGTCGCGCTGGGCCTCGACGACGTCTCGCACCTGCAGTTCACGTCCGGGGCAACCCGGCCGCCGGTCGGCGTCGAGGTCACCCACCGGGCGGTCGGCACCAACCTCATCCAGATGATCCTGTCGATCAACCTGCTGGACCGGAACTTTCACGGCGTCAGCTGGCTGCCGCTCTACCACGACATGGGGTTGTCGATGATCGGCTTCCCCGCCGTCTACGGCGGCCACTCGACGCTGATGTCGCCGACGGCGTTCGTCCGCCGTCCGCACCGCTGGATCCGTGCGCTGTCCGACGGCTGCCGTGAGGGCAGGGTCGTGACGGAGGCGCCCAACTTCGCCTACGAGTGGACCGCACAGCGCGGGACGCCGGACGCCGACGCCGACGTCGACCTGAGCGGTGCGGTCCTGATCATCGGCTCCGAGCCGGTCAGCATGGCCGCCATCGAGACGTTCACCGCCGCGTTCGAACGATTCGGGTTGGCGCGCACGGCATTCAAGCCGTCGTACGGCATCGCCGAGGCCACGCTGTTCGTCTCGACCATCGCGCCCGACGCGGAACCGAGCGCGCTGCACCTCGACCGCGCCGCGCTCGCCGAGGGTCGTGCCGTGCCCGCCACGCCGTCGGCGGACACCGTGGTTCGGGTGTCGTGCGGCCAGGTCGCCCGCAGTCAGTGGTGCGTGGTGGTCGACCCGGACACCGGAGCCGAGTTGCCCGACGGCCGCGTCGGTGAACTGTGGCTGCACGGCGACAACGTCGGCCGCGGCTACTGGGGCAGGCAGCGCGAGACCGAGTACGCGTTCCACGCGGTGCTGGGCCGCCGGCTGCCCGTCGGCAGCCACGCCGACGGCGTGCCGGCGGAAGCCAGGTGGCTGCGCACCGGTGACCTCGGCTTCCGGCTGGGCGGCGGCCTGTACGTGACCGGCCGCCGCGCCGACGCGCTGGCGGTCGACGGCTGCACGCACTACCCGCACGACGTCGAGGAGACCGTGGCGGCGGCGTCGCCACTGGTGCGGCGCGGCTATGCCACGGTGTTCACCACCGCGGACGACCGGGTGGTCGTGGTCGCCGAGCGGGCAGCGGGCACCAGCCGCGTCGATCCGGATCCCGCGGCCGCGGCAGTCCGTCAGGCCGTGGCGGACCGACACGGCCTGGACGTCGCCGACGTCAGGTTCGTGCCTGCGGGCACCATTCCGCGGACCACGAGCGGCAAGCTGGCCCGCCCCGCCGCGCGGGAGGCCTATCTGGCGGGGGCGTTCGGCGGCTAGCTAGATCTGGCCGTGCCGCGGGGGCCGCGTCCCCGAGAGCGTGTGGCGGCCGATGTGCTGGAGCTTCCAACGGGTGGCGTCGTGCAGGGTGTGGGTCCTGGCGTCGCGCCAGAAGCGGTCGGTGCCCGCATTCGCCGTCGCGCTGCGGGTGCCCCCCAGGTCGAACACCGCGTTGGCGGCCTCCAGGCTGGCGCGGACCGCGGCGACCTTGGCGACGGCGACGGCGATCGACGCGGCCGCTGCGGTGTCGTCGGTGAGATCCGCTCGCGCCCGGTCGATCTCGCGGGCCGCCTCACCCAGGAGTGCCCGTGCCGCGCGCACCGTGACCGTCACGTCGCCGGCGAGGGCGATCAGCGTCGGATCCTCGGCGGCGCTCTCGACGCCGGCCTCGACGTGAGGTCGGGCCGTCGCGGCCAGCGCGACGCCGGCCTCCAGCGCCCCGGTGGCGACGCCGACGTCGATCGCGGTGTGCAGCAGTTGGGCGTGGGCCCCGTAGACCGTCGCGGTGGTGAAGATGGGCGAGAACGGCACCACGTGGTCGGCGGGCACGCGCACGTGGTCCAGGGTGACGGTGCCGGACGCGGTGGTGCGCTGGCCCAGCCCGTCCCAGTCGTCGACGACCTGCACCCCGGCCGCGTCACGGGGTATGAACGCCAGGGCCTTCGGGGTCGACGCGTCGGGCGGCGTCCCGTCGCCGTCGGTCAGGGACGCGCGCACGATCAGCCAGTCGGCGAACAATGACCCGGTGGCGTAGAACTTGCGGCCCGTCAGCACGTAGCCCGACGCCGCGCTGCCGGTGAGGGTCGTCGTGTCGACGTTGATGGCGTGCGGTCCGCGCTCGGTCTGGGCGTTCGCGAACAGGGCCCCGTCGCGTACCGCACCGTAGAAGAACCGTTGCTGCGCGTCGCTGCCCTGCAGGCGAAGTGCCTCCAGGAACGTGTAGTGCGAGTGCGGGATCTGCGCCACCGACGGGTCGGCGTGGGCGATGGTCCGGAACACCTCGGCGACCACGGCGGCGGGTGCGTCCTGGCCGCCGAAGCGTGCGGGCACCGACAGTGTCAGCAGGCCCGTGGACTTGAGTTCGGCCACCTCGGCATGCGGCAAGCGGCGTGCGGCATCGCGTTCGGCCGCATCGCGGGCGAGGTGGTCGGCGAACCGCCGCGCCGTCGCCACCGGGTCCGCGAGCCGAGGGGGTGCGGTCACCGGATCGTGCACGGCCGCTGAGGCGTTCACCTCCCGCTCGTGAAGGGGATGGACGCGGGCGCCGCCGTGGTGACACCGCCCTCGAACAGGCCGCGGTCGCGCAGGATCGGCACGACACCCTCGCCGAACCAGTACAGCTCCTCGAGGTGGGGATAGCCGGAGAAGATGAACTCGTCGATGCCCACCTCGGCGTATTCGGCGATGCGGTCCGCGACGTCGGTGTGGCTGCCGACGAGCGCGGTGCCCGCGCCGCCGCGCACCAGGCCGACGCCGGCCCACAGGTTGGGGGCGATCTCGAGGGACCGAGCGTCGTTCCACGTGCCGTCGGCGCGATGGGCCTCGTGCAGGGCGCGCATGCGACGCTGCCCCTCGGACTGGCTGCGCGCCAGGCCGTCCTGAGCCGACCGCACGGTGTCCTCGTCGAGCGCGGCGATCAACGTGCCGGCCTGGGCCCAGGCCTCGTCGGCGGTGTCGCGGGAGATGGTGTGCAGGCGGATGCCGAAGCGGACGGTGCGGCCCGCGTCGGCGGCCTCCTTGCGGATCCATTCGACCTTGTCCCGTACCGCCTCTGGCGGCTCGCCCCACGTGAGGTAGACGTCGGCGTGCCTGGCGGCGACGGGGCCCGCCGCAGCGGAGCTGCCACCGAAGTACAGCGGTGGAACGGGAGTGGGGGGCTGTGCCAGCGCCGCGCCCTCCACCGTGATGTGTTCGCCACTGGTCGTCACCGTCTCGCCGGCCCACAGTCTGCGGACCACGTCCAGGAATTCGTCGCAGCGGGCGTATCTGGCGTCCTTGTCCAGGTAGTCGCCGAACGACCGCTGTTCGTGTGCCTCACCGCCGACGACGACGTTGAGCAGGATCCGCCCCGGGGCGTGCCTGGCGAACGTCGCCGCCATCTGCGCCGACAGCGTCGGGCTCACCAATCCGGGGCGGAACGCGACCAGGAATGCCAGCGACGTGGTCTCCCTGGCCAACAGGGCGGCGGTGACGAAGGCGTCCTCGCACCAGGCCCCGGTGGGGATCAGTGCGCCGGTGAACCCGAACGTCTCGGCGGCGCGCACGATCGACGCCAGGTAGTCGACGGAGGCGTCGCGATCGCTGTGCGCCACGCCTGCGGGCAGGCCGTGCCCGCCGCCGACGATCAGTCGGCTGTCGCCGTAGGTGGGCAGGAACCAGTGCAGTGTGAGGGACACGTGTCGTTCTCCTATCGGCCCTGAGTCGGATGCGCGGCGATCGACGCGGACGACGAGGGCAGCGTCGAGGGGCGTTCGATGACGGTGGAGCGATCGCCGCCCACGCGGTAGGCGGCGCCGCGATGGTCGGCGGGTAGGCGATCTCCGCGCCCGAACAGCTTGTGGCGCAACGTCCCCGGGGTGTACTCCGCCTGGTAGGCGCCGCGTTCGGTGAGGACGGGCACCACGTGGTCGACGAAGTCGGCGAACGACCCCGGCGTGATGGCGTAGGCGAGGTTGAAGCCGTCGACGTCGGTGTCGGTGACCCATTCCTGCAGCAGGTCGGCGATGCGCGTGCCGGACCCGACGAAGCGGGGTCCGATGCCGCCGATCGTGCCCCACTCTGCGATGTCGGCGACGGCCCATTCGCCGCCGTCGGGATCCGCGGACTGGAAGGCCTTGACGGCGGACAGGATGGCGTTGGAGTCGACGTTGCCGATCGGTTCGTCCAGGCCGTAGCGCGCCAGGTCGACGCCCATCCAGCCCGACATGAACGTCAACGCGCCCTCGGGGTCCCCGTAGGCCAGGTACTCGGCGTGCTTGGCCGCGGCCTCGTCGTCGGTGGCGGCGGTGATCACGGTGGAGAGGTTGAAGATCTTGGCGGCGTAGGGGTCTCGGCCGGCCAGCTCGAGTTCCCTGCGGATGGTGGTGACGGTCTCGCGCAGGATGGCCTTGGTGGGTGCGGCGGTGAAGATCGCCTCGGCGTTCTCCGCGGCGAACCGTACGCCCCGTGGCGACGCGCCTGCCTGGAAGATCACGGGCGAACGTTGTGGCGAGGGCTCGCCGAGGTGGATCCCCGGGACGCTGAAATGCGTTCCCCGGTGGCCGATGTGGTGCACCTTGCTCGGGTCGGTGAACACGCCGCGGTCGCGGTCGCGGACCACGGCGTCGTCTTCCCACGATCCTTCCCACAGCTTGTAGAGCACCTCCAGGTACTCGTCGGCGTGGTCGTAGCGGGCGTCGTGGGCGGGTTGGTCGGTCTGCCCCATGTTGCGGGCCGCGGCAGGCAGGTACCCGGTGACGACGTTCCAACCGACGCGGCCCTTCGTCAGGTGGTCGAGCGTGGTCATCCGGCGTGCGAAGGGATAGGGATGCTCGAAACCGGTTCCCGTGGTGACGCCGAAGCCGAGGTGTTCGGTCACCAGGGCCATGGCGGACACCAGCAGGATGGGGTCGTTGACGGGCACCTGCGCTGCCTGCCGGAGCGCGGCCTCGTCGCTGGCGCCGTAGACGTCGTAGGTGCCCAGCACGTCGGCGATGAACAGCCCGTCGAAGCGGCCGCGTTCCAGCAGTTGGGCCAGCTCGGTCCAGTACTCCAGATCCTTGTAGCGCCACGATTGATCCTGGGGATGGCGCCACAGCCCGGGGGATTGGTGGGCGACGCAGTTCATGTCGAAGGCGTTGAAGCGGATCGTGCGAGTCACCGGCGCCATGTTCGTGCCGGGCGTCGGTTCGGTCACGGCTTTGCCTCAGGCCGATTCGAAAGACGGGTAACGGTGGGCCGCCCACGGCCGTGCCGGTCACGTGGGGCATGCTTCATCCAGACCGATTCGGGGCATCCACGTGTGCGCAGGTCACGTCGACGGAAGGATTGCCGGTGAGTGACACTCCCGCTCACCGCCCCCCACCGACGCCGCCCGACGCGAGCGTGTTCGACGCCGACCCCGATCTTCGCGACGATCTGATGGCCGTCGACTGGGCGGCCACGCCGCTCGGTGACCCCGCAGACTGGCCGCAGAGCCTGCGCACCGCGGTGCGCATCCTGCTCTCGTCGCGGTTCTCGATGTGGATGGGGTGGGGCCCGGAGCTGACGTTCTTCTGCAACGCCGCCTACCGGCACGACACCCTGGCGGGCAAGTATCCGTGGGCACTCGGCCGCCCGGTGAGCCAGGTGTGGGAGGAGATCTGGCCGGAGGTCGCGTCGCGCGTCGACGGCGTGCTCACCACCGGCATCGCTACCTGGGACTCCGCACTGCTGCTGTTCGTGCAGCGCTCCGGATACACCGAGGAGAGCTACCACACCTTCTCCTACAGTCCGTTGCATGACGACTCCGGCGACATCGTCGGCGTGCTGTGCGTGGTCAGCGAGGACACCCAGCAGGTGATCAGCGAGCGCCGGCTGGCGACCCTGCGCGATCTCGGGTCCGACCCCAGCGTGCTGCCGTCGGAGGAGCGCATGCTGGCGGCGACGGCCGCACAACTCGGCCGCAATCTGCGGGACCTCCCGTTCACCCTGGTCTACCTGTGCGACGACACCGGCGCGCTGCGCCTGGCCGCGGCCAGCGGCATGCCTGCCGGCCACGTCGCGGCCCCGTCCGAGGTGGATCCCGCGCCGACCGCCGACGGCTCGCCGTGGCCGGTCGCCGACGTCATGGCGGGCGGTGCCGTGGTGGTCGACGTGACCGCAGACGTCTTCGGCGACCTGCCGACCGGCGCGTGGTCGGAGCCGCCGGTGCAGGCGCTGCTGCTGCCGCTGCTGCTGCAGGGCGAGGCGTGCGGGTTCCTGGTGGCCGCGCTCAACCGGTACCGCCCCTTCGACGAGGGCTACCGCGCCTTCGTCGACCTGGTGGCCGGGCACCTGGCCGCGGAGATCGCGAGCGCGCGCAGCTATCGGGCCGAGCAGCGCCGTGCCGAGGAACTCGCCGAACTGGACCGGGCCAAGACGACGTTCTTCTCCAACGTCAGCCACGAATTCCGGACGCCGCTGACGTTGATGCTCGGCCCGTTGAACGACCTGCGCTCCCGTGCCGACGGCGTGGACGACGCCGCGCGCGCCGAGTTGGAGGTGATCAATCGCAACGGGCTGCGGCTGGCCAAGCTGGTCAACACGCTGCTCGACTTCTCGCGCATCGAGGCCGGACGGATGCGTGCGTCCTTCGTACCGGTCGACCTCGCGGTCGTGACGGCCGATCTGGCCAGCGTGTTCCGCTCCGCGGTGGACCGGGCCGGCCTCGATCTGGTGGTGGACTGCCCGCCGCTGGATCGACCCGTCTTCGTCGACCGGGACATGTGGGAGAAGGTGGTGCTCAACCTCCTGTCGAACGCGCTGAAGTTCACGTTCGACGGATCGGTGGCGGTGCGGGTCCGTGCCGACGGGGAGCACGCCGAGGTGACGGTCGCCGACACCGGCATCGGCGTCCCGGCGGCCGAGATGCCACGGCTGTTCGAGCGGTTCCATCGCATCGACAACGCGCGCGCCCGCTCTCACGAGGGCAGCGGCATCGGGTTGGCGCTCGTCAAGGAACTGGTGGCACTGCACGGCGGCACCATCAGCGCCCACAGCGTCGAGGACCAGGGCACGACGTTCGCCATCCGGCTGCCGTTCGGGTCGGCCCACCTGTCGCCGGACTCCGTCGTCGCCGCCCCGGTGAGCCGGTCGGCGTCGACGGCGGCCGATCCGTTCGTCCAGGAAGCCCTGCGCTGGTTGCCGGGCTCGCCGGATCTGGGCCCGGCGGCCGGCCGTTCGGAGCTGGATCTCAATCCGGCGGTCGCGCGGGCGCCGGCGTCGGCCCGTTCGGTGCGCGTGCTGGTGGCCGACGACAACGCGGACATGCGCGACTACCTGACCCGGCTGCTGGTCACCGCGGGCTACGTCGTCGAGGGGGTCACCGACGGCCGCGCGGCGCTCGACCGGGCCCGTGCGACGGTGCCCGACCTGATCGTCAGCGACGTGATGATGCCGCGGTTGGACGGTCTGGCGCTGGTGGCGGCGTTGCGCGCCGATTCGCGCACCGCGGCGGTGCCGGTTCTGCTGCTGTCGGCGCGCGCGGGCCAGGAGGCCTCGATCGAGGGGCTGGAGGCGGGCGCCGACGACTACCTGGTGAAGCCGTTCGCGGCGGCCGAACTGCTGGCGCGGGTCCGGGCCAACGTGGAGTTGGCGCGCATGCGCGGTCATCACGCGCGGTGGCGCACCGCGCTCATCGAGTCGCTGCAGGAGGCGTTCTTCGTCTGCGACGACGAGGGCGCGGTGATCGAGATCAACTCCGCGTTCACCGACGTGCTGGGATTCGGGCCCGAGGGGTTGCCGTACCCGCCGGTGCATCCGTGGTGGCCCGACCGGGACCGCGACCCCGAGGCGCACCAGCGCGTGGCCGAGGCGTTCGGCGACCTGGTGCGCGAGCAGCGGGGCACCTACACCGTTCCGGTGATCCACCGCGACGGACACCGGCTGTGGGTGACGGCCAGCTTCAACCATGCCGCCGACCCGGACACCGGCCGGCAGATCACGGTGGGCACGCTGCGCGACACCACTGCCGAGCACTACACGGCGCAACGGCAGAGCACGCTGGCCGAACTGAATCGCGTACTGGCCCAAGCGGATACGGTCGACGAAGCGTTGCGCTACGCGATCGCCGAGCTGCGCAGGCCGTGGAATGCCGAGCGCGTGGTGGCGGTGACGTTCACCCCGGGTTCGGAATCGACGCCCGACGACGTGGTCTCGACCGGTGATGAGATCGGCTGGGAGCAGCTGCCCGAGGCGACACGGCAGGCCATCACGGCGCTGAGCCACCGTGAGTTGCTGAGCGTGGACGGCGTGCCGGGAGGCACGGGGATCGTCATGCAGCACCCCCGTGGGGTGCTGGTCATCTGGTTGGACGTGCCGGAGACGCGGATCACCGCCGAGGACCACATGCTGCTGACGGTGCTTGCGGGACGGCTCGGGCAGGGGCTGCTGCGGGTGCAGCAGCTCGATCAGCAGCGGGAGACCGCGCTGGCGCTGCAGCATTCGATCCTGGGCCCGGCTCAGCTGCCGGACGGCTTCGCGGTGCGCTACCAGCCTGCCACCCAACCGCTACAGGTCGGTGGCGACTGGTACGACGTCGTCGATCTCGATGACGGTCGGATCGCGCTGATCGTCGGCGACTGCGTGGGACACGGCTTGGCGGCGGCCACCGTGATGGGGCAGTTGCGCAGCGCGTGCCGGGCATTGCTGCTCGAGAACCCCAGCCCGCGCGCGGCGCTCATGGCGCTCGACCGGTTCGCGGTGCGCCTCAGCGGGGCGTCCTGCACCACGGCCTTCTGCGCGGTGTTGGACGGCAAGTCCGGCGAATTGGTGTATTCGAGCGCGGGCCATCCGCCGCCGATCCTGGTCGCCGCCGATCGCAGCGTGCGCTTCCTCGAAGGCGGCCGCGCCATCCCCCTGGGCATCCGCACGGATCGGGAGCGGCCCGAGGAGCGGATGACGATTCCGCCACGCGGGACCCTGCTGCTCTATACCGACGGCCTGGTGGAGCGTCGCGGCGATTCGCTCGACGAGGGGTTCGATCGCGCCGCCGACGCGGTGATCGCGGGCGTCACGTGCACGCTGGAGGAATTGGCCAGCAGCGTCATGTCCACGCTGGAGCCGCGCCAGGGCTATCAGGACGACGTGGCGCTGCTGCTGTATCGACAGCCGGCGCCGCTGTGCCTGACCTTCCCCGCCTATGCCAGCGAGTTGGCAGGTACGCGACGGGCGTTGCGGGAGTGGCTCCTTGCCGCGGATCTCACCGACGAGCAGACACAGGGACTGTTGGTCGCCGCCGGCGAGGCGATCGCCAACGCCATCGAACACGGCCACCGCGACGATCCGGGTGGCGTGATCAGCATGGAGGTGTTCGCCCTGATGGACGAGGTCCGCCTACGCATCACCGATTCCGGTACCTGGAAACCCGAGCGCACGGTCCCCGACTTCACCCGCGGTCGCGGCATTGCGCTGATGGAGGGGCTCACCGACTTCTTCGACATCCAGCACGAGCCGACGGGAACGACCGTGCAACTGCACGCGAGGATCGAGACATGACCACGGCGCTGACCGTCACGACGCGCACGCTCGACGACGGCTCGCCCGTCGTGGCGGCCGAGGGCGAGATCGACCTGAGCAACGTCACGTCGTTCGCCCGGGCGCTCGACTCCGCGATCGAGGGCGCCCGCACGCGGGTGCGCGTCGACCTGAGTGCCATCGACTACCTGGACAGCGGCGCCATCAACGTGTTGTTCGGGCACTGTGATCACATCCAGGTGGTGGCGAACCCGGTGTTGATGCCGGTGCTCACCGTCAGCGGCCTGCCCGAGCTGGTGGACGTACGCCCGTCCGGGTGAGTGCCTATCCTGGTGGCGATGGACGATCCACGATTGCGGGTGGGTGACGCCGACAGGGAACGCGTGGTCGATCAGCTGCAGCGGGCGGTCGGCGCGGGCATGATCACGCTCGACGAGTTCGAGGTCCGGATGGATGCCGCGCTGCGGGCGCGTACCCGCGGTGAGTTGGCCCCGATCACCGGCGACTTGCCGTCGGATCCGCACGCGACGTCGGTGACGTCCGCGGACCCGACCGTGCTGCCGCTCACGGTGACCATGTCGTCGGTGACGCGCAAGGGTCCCTGGCACGTGCCCGGCGCGGTCACGGTGAGGTCCCGTTTCTCGAGCGTCACGCTCGACCTCACCGAGGCCGACGTGCGTTCGCGCGTCGTGTCCTTCGAGATCGACGACGTGTGCAGCAGCATCACGGTGGTGCTGCCGGACGACGCCACCGCCGATCTGACGGCGCTGCGGTGTCTGGGGAGCAGCGCCGACTCATCGGTGGGCGCGGCACCTTCGGGGCGCGTGCACGTCGTCGTCAGCGGGCGCCTGCGGTTCGGCTCGCTGAGCGTGCGGCATTCCTACGGTGCGTGGTTGCGAAGACGCCTCCGCTGACGTCGGCCGATCGGTACCGGTGCCGGGTGCTCCTTGGGTACGGTCGCGACGTGTCCGCTGCGTTCAATCGACAGGTGGTGTTGCGCCGCAGGCCCACCGGCCTGGTGTCCGCCGACGACGTCGAGATCGTCGACGCCGCCGTGCCCGAACCCGCCGAGGGCGAGGCGCTGCTGCGCACCACCTACGTGGGCATCGACGCCGCGGTGCGCACGTGGCTCGACGATTCTCCCGGCTACCTGCCGCCGGTGGCGCTGGGTGAGGTGATCCGTGCGGCGGGCATCGGCGAGGTGGTGGCCACCCGCTGCCCCGCGTACGCGGTGGGCGACGTCGTGACGACGCTGTGCGGGTTCCAGCAATACGCGCTCATCCGTGACGACCTGTTCTCGACGCCGATGCCGGGGCTCACCGACCAGCTCGCCATCATGTCGGTCTACGGCCCCACCGGGGCTACCGCCTATTTCGGCATGATGGACATCGGCAGACCGGAGGCGGGACAGACCGTGGTGGTGTCCGCGGCCGCGGGCGCGACGGGCTCGGTGGCCGGTCAGATCGCGAAGATCCACGGCGCGCGGGTGATCGGCATCGCGGGGGGTCCGCAGAAGTGCCGGGCGGTGGTCGAATCGTTCGGGTTCGACGCGTGCATCGACTACCGTTCCGACGACGTGCCCGCCGAGCTGCGACGGCTCTGCCCGCGGGGTGTGGACGTGTACTTCGACAACGTGGGCGGCTGGATCCTCGACGCCGTGCTCGGGCGACTGGCCCAGCACGCGAGAGTGGTTCTCTGCGGGGTCATTTCGAGCTATCTCACCGGTGAGCACCCCGGCCCGGCCAACTACGTCAACCTGCTGGCCCGGTCGGCGAGCATGCAGGGGTTCAACGCGTTGGAACAGTGGGGTCGCTTCGACGAGGCGTTCGCGGCGTTGCACGGGTGGGAACGGGAGGGACTGCTCACGCATCGCCAGACCGTGTACCAGGGAGTCGAGTCGTGCGTGGACGCGCTCAACGGACTGTTCACGGGGGTGAACGTGGGCAAGATGCTGGTCCGGGTGAGCGAACCGACGGTCGCGACGGATTGACCGAGGAGGCCGTCATGGTCGGTTCCCTGCCCGACGATCCATCGATTCACCAGCTGCACCGGGAGGCCCGGGGGCTTCAGCGCGCGGTGGTCGCGGGGGACGTGGCGGCCATCGACGTCGTGCGGCGGCATCACCCGACGTCCGCTGCGGCACTGGGGGATCGCTTCGCCTTGCACGACGCGCAGCTGACCGTGGCCCGGCGTCACGGGTTCCGCGACTGGCCCGCGCTCGTCGGCTACCTCGACGTGGTGGCCGCCCTCGGGGCCGACCCCGGCCGCGTCGACGAGGAGGCGCTGGACCCGGCCGACCGGTTTTGCGCGTTGGCGTCGCTGCGCTACGACGCCGAGGACGCCCCGCCGCGATGGCGGGCCGCCGAGGAACTCGCGGCCGCCGATCCCACCGTGGTGCGCCGACACGTGTGGGCGGCCGCGACGGCGGCCGATCCCGAGGCGCTCGGTGTCCATCTGCGCGGCGATCGGACCGCCGCCACCGCAGCGGGCGGACCCTTCGGCTGGCAGCCGCTGGCGTACCTGGCGTACTCCCGGGTTCGCTTGCAGCGCAGCGGCGCCGACGTGCTGGCAGCGGCGCGGCTCCTTCTCGAGGCCGGCGCAGACCCGAACTCCGGATACCTGTGGCGTGGGATGGCGCCGCCGTTCACGGTGCTGACGGGCGTCTTCGGGGAGGGGGAGCAGGGCCCGGGCCGCCAGCCCCGGCACCCGTACGCGCAGGATCTCGCGACCATGCTGCTGCAGTACGGTGCGCACCCGGTGGACCACCAGAGCCTGTACAACCGGATGTTCCGGGCCGACGACACGCATCTCGAACTGCTGTTCGCGTTCGGTCTGGCCACCGCGGGCCTCAGCCCGTGGGAGCGGCGGCTCGGCGACGCGATGGAGACCCGCGCGCAGATGTGGCGACGGCAGATCGACTGGGCCGCCGCCCACGGCTTCGCGACGCGGCTGTCGCTGCTGAGGCGGCACGGCATCGACGTCGGGGACGCGGTCGCCGTGGAGGTGACGGTCCCCGAGGACCCGAATGCCCGCGACGCCGACGGGGCCACCGCGCTGCACCACGCGGCGTTCGACGGTGACCTCGAGCGCATCCGCGCCCTGTTGGCCGCCGGGGCGGACCCCGCGCTCACCGATGCCCGGCACGGCACCACGGCGCGGGGTTGGGCGGAGTACGCCTATCAGCACGGGGCGGCGGAGCTGTTGCGCGAGGCCGAATCTGGGCCGGCCACCTAGCTGCCGTTGCGGCGTCGTAGCGTCGGGGGGG
>NZ_JBYVYK010000044.1:0-52495 GCF_058148405.1 Mycobacterium sp. DHQP2018-32-09
CTGCACGAAACCCTCGGCTACGTTCCACCAGCTGAGTACGAGGCCGCCCTCACCGGCACCTCACACCCCGCGAGCCAGCCAACCCCGGCCCTCGCACCCGAGTAGGAACAAAACCTGGGGTAGTTCAGTGGTGCGGCTTACCGACGGGCTGACGCGGCGAAATCAACTACCGGATGCGCTCCTTGGTTTGAGGTGGGGCTCGCAGAAGATGCTGGGAAACGTCGCCGATGTCATCGAAGAAGCCGGAACGACTGCTCGCGAAGGCCGGTCAACCAATAGCGCGCTGCGGTGCGTTGCGGCGTTCCACTGGTGTCATAGCTTGGTGTGGGCAGGACGATTCAGCGAATTGCGGTGGGCATTTGAAAGTTACTTCAGACCTATCGCAATGATCACCGACAGCCGGTGGATGGCATGGGCGGACTACATCGAATCTTGCCTCATGCTTGCCGACTCAGACGAACGTGATTCGGCGCGGGCACTTGAGCGATTGGACAGCGCAATAACACGATTCGCTGCCGAAGGTCACCGTACCGGTCTCGTCGACGTGCGGACCGTGCAGTTGACGGCCCTACGACTGGTCGGCGACATGGGTCGATACACCGCCGCGGCGTCGTCTCTGCAATACGAAGATCGCAGCGACCCCCTGAAACCATTCGGGCGTCAGGCGCTCATTTTGGAACTTGCACAGGCGCTTGCCTATAAGTGCCACGATGTCGATGTTGCACAACGAATCGTTGTGCCGCTATGCCACAGCACCTTCCCCGTTCACGCCGCCGTCGCGTACGCCTTGCGTGGACAATGGGAGCGCGACGAAATTCGTTCAAGCGAGTATTTGCTCTCAGCCCAACGAACTGCCTCCAGTCTCGGATTCAGAAGCATCGCGGCCTTCTGCGATTTGTTGTCGAGTCAGCCTCACGGCGCTCGCGGGGATACCGAGCTGGTGTTCCCGTAGTGCGACGACATTGGCGGGATCGGCTCAATTTCGATCGTCGCGGCACGAAATAAGGTCCAGCAGTCAGTAACTAGGGTGCAACTGCCAGGGTCCGGACACCGGGTCTGACGAGCAACCTCGCCGTGTGGAAGCGAATTGTAGGGCTCCGCGCCAAGTCGCGCAGTGGGAATGTCGTTTGCTGGTGCGGTGAGTTTTGCGCGCCCCTGAGACCCTTTTCGACGATCGGACACGCACGGCGGCAGGCGACGGCTCAGGCTAATGCGCCCAGGAGCTGGTTGAACGCCTCGGTCATCGACGGGTGGGTGTAGATCTCGTCCCGAAGAGCCGTGGCGGTGATGCCGTGGCGCATGGCCAGGGCCACCAGGTTGATCACCTCGTGGGAGTCGTAACTCAGCAGGGCCGCCCCGAGAATCGCGTCGTCGTCGGCGTCGACGACCACCTTCATCATCCCCCGCGCCTCGTCGACGATGCGCGCCCGCGGCACCGTCGCCATCTTCGCGACGGGCATCGCCGCGACCCGCACCGCGCGACCGGAGGCGCGGGCGTCGCGCTCGGTGAGGCCGACCCGCGCCAGGGGCGGCGTCATGAAGAGCACGTAGGGCACCGCCCGTCGGTCCCGCGTGCTGCGGGTGCCGGATCCGAGGAGTTGGTCGGCCACGATGCGGTAGTCGTCGAGGGACACGTAGGTGAACTGCGGTCCGCCGTTGACGTCCCCCATTGCGAACACGTGGGGCTGGCTGGTGCGGAGGTGTTCGTCGACCGCCACCGCTCCGTCCGGCGTCAGCTCGATCCCCGCGGCATCCAGCCGCAAACCATGGATGACCGGACGCCGGCCGGCGGCGGGGAGGATCACGTCCGCCTCGACCGAGTCGACTGCGCCGCCACGCCGATAGGACACCGTCGCCGGGGCAGACCCGCCGGTCCGCACCTCGACTACCTCGGCGCCGGTCACGATGGTGACACCGTTGTCGCGCAACAAGTCTCGGGCACACGCGGCGACGTCGTCGTCTTCCTGACCGAGGATCTCGGAGTGACGCTCCAGCACCGTGACCGTCGAGCCGTACGCGGCGTACATCGCCGCGAACTCCAGGCCCACGTAACCGCCACCGAGGACCACCAACCGGCCGGGAAGGTCCGGCGTCGCGAGCAGGTCGGTACTGGTGGCCATGACGCCGCTGTCGGCCAGCCCAGGGACGTCGGGAATGCGGGGTTCGGACCCGGTGCTGACGACGAGGTGTTCGGCGGTCACCTCCACGGTGCCGCCCCCGTCGGCGAGCGTGACCATCACGGTGTGCGGGTCGACGAACTCGGCTCGCCCGGTGAGCACCGTCACCGACTCGATGTTGTCGAGCATGGCGAAGTTGCCGGCCCGCAGCGTCGCGGTCAGCGCCAGCTCGTTCTGCACCGCCCGGCGGTAGGCGCCGGGGCCGCGCTCGACGAGTTGCTCGGCTTGATAGACCAGGGACTTCGTCGGGACGCACCCGATGTTGATGCAGGTGCCGCCGTACATCTGCGCGGACTGCTCGATCATCACCACCCGCTGGCCCTTGCGCCCGAGGGCGGCGGCCAGCGTCTTGGCGCCCTTGCCGAAGCCGATCGCGGCCAAGTCGGCCGCGATGGAACGGACGTCGGTCGTTCGAGTCATCTGCATCTCCTGGCCATCGGGGGCGTGCTGCAGACGATAACTGTGGCCACTCGTTCTTGAGGATTGTCTAGGCCGAAGTCACCTAGGACGGGAAGCGTGCCATTGGGGCCACCGCCCGCCGACGTCGGGTTAGGCCAACGGTGATCCCCGCCTATGCTGGCGAGCCGCCCTCCTACCGTGCGGTGACCCAGGGAGAGTGAAGGGGGTTCCCGGCAGGAGTCAGATGACTGTCGTGGCAGCGCGGCCGGGTGGGGGCCGAGCCAGGGGTGCCGACAATCCCAATTTCCTCGGCCCGAAGCACGTGCGACATGGTCCGAAGCAATCACTGCTCGACTGAGTGCGGAACCCGTCGGAGTAACGCCGTGAAAGACGAGCCCAGGCCTCTGCAGCGTGATCGCAGGGCAGGAAGTACACGTCTCCGTCGTCCTGTTGCGCTGTCTGGTTCGGGCGGCGCTTCGGGTAGGACTAAAGGGGTTCGACCATCGCCGATTGCCGTGTCGAGTTCGTATTGGCAAAACGGGCCGGTGGTGTCCGTTAGTGGCTGCAGGCTGTGGGTTGAGAGTAGGTACCTCAGTGGTGGCGGGACACCGCGGCGGCCGGGGTGAACGGTCAGGCTGACGAACTGCGCGAGCAGCGCCGCGCTGACCGACGCGGAGTAGAGGGCCACATTCGGTGCGCCGGCTTCTGTTTCGCGGCCGGACTGCTCGATGTACTGGGGGTCGTCTAACAGGCCTTGACGATCGAGTTGTATATCGGTTGGGTTGAGTTGTCGGGTGCAGACCATGCAGGGCCGTCCCGGAACCAGGGTGTGGGCGCGCCAACTGCCTGAGCGCATGTGGCCGTCGGGGAAGACGGCCAGGGTGAGGCCCCCGTCGATCACCGGGATGAGGTCGGCGTAGGCAAGGGTGTTGAGGATCGATCGCGGCCACGGGCGGTCCACGCAGGAGACGATGACGTCGTAGTCGAGTGCGTGAGCTAGCCCTTCGGGGGTGGCGATGCTCATGTGGTAGCGCTTGAACCGTGGGTGTCGTGCTGTTGCCGCGACGAGCATCTGGCGGTAGGCGACGTCGACTTTGCGGCGGCCGCGACTAGCGTCTGACCGGGTGGCGCCGATCATCCGGTCCCGGTTCAGCTCTTCGACGATGTCGTAGTCCATGACGCCGATGTCGGTGATGCCGGTGGCGGCGAGTCGTTGGGCTACATCGAGGCCGACGCTGCCCACCCCGACGACCAGGACGCGTAACCGCGTGATGGACTCCTGGTTGGCCGGCCAGGCGGACACGGTGCGCACCTGTGCCGCTGTTCGAGGTGGCGGCGGTCGAAGGTCGTCGTTCCACGACGGTTTCAGCATGGGGCCGACGACGCGAACGGCTTCAGCCCAGTGTGGCGATGCCTCCCCCGGTTGCCAAACTCGCGCTGACCATGTGTCGTCGGCGCCGGCGAGTGTCATTCCGAGGAGCGGACCTCTGGTGTATTGGTGGGCGAGGTGGGCATAACCGAGTTCGGTGTCGTAGTCGGTCGAGCTGAGTCGCTGCCAGCCGCTTCCACCTGGGTGTGAATGCAACATCGCGAGACCGCAGTTCTGGTTGGCGGCGTGTGCGGCACCGCGCAGTAGGTACTCACCGGTGAACGAGGCGTTGCCGTGGACTAGGCGATCGCCGGTTCCGGGTAGCACCAGAGCGGTCAGCAGGTACGTCGTGCGGTGCATGCCCGTGGAGACGGTGTAGGTCGCCAGGCAGACGTCTTCTTGTCCATCGGACCGTAATAGATGTTGGCGCGCTTGTTCAGCTACCGCCTCGGTCATGGCCACTGAGTACTTCACGGCCTCACTCCTGATTCCTCTTCGTCGCCGCGCTGAGCACCCCCCGAACGTGGGCCAACCACGCACGGGCGGGTGGAGCGGAGGTGTCCCATTGCCCGACGTCACGAGAGTGTCGCAGCCAGCCGGGCAGGCAGTCGTTGGTGTCGGTATTGGTGTGCGGGAAGGTGATCGCCTCTGGGAAGTGCAGCCAGTGCGGGACCACAGTGGGCCACGACTGCAGTTCGCTCAGGCTGGCTGCCGTGTCGATCCGGTGCCCGGCCAGCGGCCCGGTTGCCGGCACGACGGTGTAAACGATGACCGGTCCCTCCCGGTGTCCTGGCACTCCCGCGGTGGCGAGGTCTGCCAGGAACCGGTCGGGGCCATGGCGGGCGTCGGTCACCGCTATGCCACCGGGCTGGCGTGGCGAACGGTGACGAACTCGTCGCCAGCGTGAATCGTGACCAGCTCGGCCGGATTGAGGTGCGTGGCTTCGCCGACCCGCGCCAGATGGTGCTTCTCGGGGTCGACGCCGGCCAGCTGCAGCAAGGCGGCAACCTCCTGGTCCTCGTCGTGGGTTGTGAATCCCATGCCGTCGATCGTGAACGGCAGCAGGGCCCGACTGACGAAGGTGTCGCCGGGGTGAATCCGCACGATGTCGCTGTCGCGGAAGAACGTCTCATCTCCCTCGTCGTCGACGCGGGCGAGATCGAAGTGAGACGGGTCGCGCCCAGCCAGCCGCAGCAACGCGGCGGCTTCCTGGTCGCCGTCGATGGTCGTGAACTGGCGATCGTCGAGCGTGAATCGCATCCGGGTGTCGTGCGCAGTCATGCTGGAGGTCCTTTCCTCGTAAGGCGATACCGTCTACTCTGGTATCTGGAGTACACCGTAGTGGATGTCTCCACTTCGTGTCAACACTGTGGTGTCTTATTACCACTATGGTATAAATAGAGGGTGGTTGAGATGGGTAACCCGCTGGGCGATCGATTGCGCGAGGTCCGACGAGTTCGCGGGCTGTCGTTGAAGGCGGTCGCCGAGCCGGCGAAGATCTCGATCGCTTATCTGCAGAAGCTGGAGGGCGGCGACGTTCAACAGCCGAATCCGAACGTGCTTCACCGACTCTCTGCAGTGCTCGATATTCCATATGCCGTGCTGATGGAGTTGGCCGGCTATGTCGTGCCTGAAGCGGGCGGCGTCCTGGCCGCCAACACCTTCGACCACGCCTTGAGCAGCTCGGATCTGAGTGCCGAGGAACGTAAGGCGGTCGCCGCGTTCATTGCTCTGCTTCGAGACCAACGCTGAGCAGCATCGGAGGACCGTGATCAGGCCGCTGGACAACCTCGACGACATTCGTGACGTCGCGCAAAAGGTGCTGCGCAGAGCGGAGGTAGCCGAACGGCTCCCGACGCCCGTCGACGACATCATCGCCAGTTGCGGACTACTCGAGTCCGATGACTACGTCTTGTCGGAGAGCAAGATCGCCCAGGCCCCGCTCGAGCTGCGCAGAATCCTGCGTGCCGCAGGGCGGAAGATCCGTGGAGCCCTCGACCGGCGGGAACGAGTGCTACACGTCAACCCGTCGGTGGACCATCCAGCTCAACGACAATTCGTGAGATGCCACGAGGCGATGCACGATGCACTGCCCTGGCAACGCGATCTGCTCGTTCTCGGCGACACCGCACGCACGCTGTTGCCCAGCGTCGAGCTGATTTTCGAACGCGAAGCCAACCAGGGAGGCGCTGAACTGCTGTTTCAGCTCGATCTGCTGACGCGGATGGCGCGCGACTACCCGATCGACATCACGACACCGGTGCAGTTGTCCACCCTTTTCGGTGCCTCGATCCACTCGACTTTTCGACGCTGGGTCGAGACCAGTTCCCATCCGGTGTGCGGGCTGGTGATCGACCCCACACCGCTGATCAGCACTCCGCCGACCTATCGCCGCTACGAACTCGTGGAATCCGAGTCGTGGGCACGACGCTACGGACCCAACCGGTTTCCCGCCCGGCTCGATTCCCGCACGCACGGCTTCCTAGCCCCTTTGGGGTTGCCGGGGTCGACTGACATCAACCTCTCCTGGGGCGTGACCGACCGCAATGCCGAGATGACAACAGTGAACGTTCAGTCACTCAGCAACACTTACCGAGTTTTCGTGCTGATGTGGTTGCCCACCAGGGAATCGTTCATCGCGCGCCACCGAGCTCGGCCGCATCTCGTGGTGGGCTGACGCGGCGAAGTCACACCACCACCGGGCCAGTCGAGTCCAGTCCACCAACCATCCCGTGGGTACGAAGATGTCAGTCCCACGTGATTACATGCCGTACGCTTGAACAACGCAAGCCGCAGAAGGAAGATCCGATGTCTGAAGCAGTGCTGCCGCAATTGTCCACCAACGACACGACCGCTCAGCTGCCCTCCAACCCGAACGATCTGCTCAGCGCCAGCGAGAAGCACAAGCTCACCGAGGATCTCGCGAAGCTCGCCGACCTTCGCCGCGACGCCGAAACCGCTTCGGCGAGTCTGCGTCTGGCCTGACTGAAGACGAACTGTGCAGCTGGCGGGCTGGAACGACCCCGATCCAGCAGAGGTCCACCACCCCACCACAGATGCCGAATGGGACGCGGCCCTCTCCCGCTACCTTGAATCGCTGAACGACGCACCGCTGAAGCGCTGCGTTGAGGTCGCCCGATCGCACGGCGCCGCAACCCTCGTAATCGAGACCAGATACCTCGACATCGACTACCGCAGCGAATTCTCGGCCTACTATTCCCGTCAGTTCGCCGACGTCCCCGACTCTGCTCACCGCTTGCACTTCTTCGGTAAACACCTCGAAACGCAATCGCTGTGGAAGTTGGGCGCCGAGCACGACTACATCGGCTACGTCGTCGGGCGCCCCGCAGCGACCGGCCTGGTCTCGAGAGCCCTCCTCCCACCGCCACCAGAACTAGAGTCGGCTGTCCGTACGTCGGTGACCGAACACGTGAACGTCTTCGGGCAGCAATTTCAGGTTCGCGGCGTGCCGTTCGCACAGCAAGACGCTCAACTCGGCGCCTGCGCGCAGGCAGCGGCATGGATGTGCCACTTCACCGCCTTCCTGCGCGGCGACACGGCCAGGCGCACCAAGGCCGACTTCTCACTGAAGGCCGACGCCAGCTTGCAACCGAACCGCGCCCTCCCGACCGGAGGGCTCACCGTGACCCAGCTCAGCGAACTATTTCGCACATTCGAAATTCCTGCGATGTACTACCTCGTAGGCGACTTGCCCAGCCCGCAGTTGCCGTGGCAGTCGCCCGATCCCACCGGCCCACCTCACTTGGCCGGAACGTGGGACCATCGGATCGTCGCTGTCGCGTGCCGGCACTTGAACTCCGGAAACCCCATCTTGATCGGTACTCACAACCACGCCTTCATTCTGTGCGGCTACCGCCGTGCTCAACAACCGAAACCCGGCTGGATCGAATTCATTCGCCACGACGACCAAGCCGGCCCGTATCTCGTTCTCAACGATGTCCTCAACGACGTCGACCAACGTACGGGCAAGACCTACGGACCGTGGCGCACCATGCACGTGCCCGTGCCAGACAAGCTCTGGCTGGCTCCCGAAGCGGCCGAGCGAAAGGGCGGGCAGTTCCTGCTCAATGCCTCAGACCAAATCGCAAGCGTCGCAGGCCGCCCTTTCCCCTTCACCCCGCTGCAGGATCTCATCGACGCCAAGCAGTTGGCACTGCGCACCTACGCCATCCGCTCCAACGGCTTCAAAGCAGGCCTCGCCGCCAGGGGCGTATCCGCAGCGATCCAAAACGAATACCGCCTGGCCCGCCTACCGCGCTTCATTTGGGTGGTGGAAGCCATCGACCGACAGCTACGCAAAGCTGGACGGCCCTGCGTAGTGGGTGAGGCAGTGCTCGACGCGACGTCATCAGACCATGCCCCACAAGAGCTTGCGCTTCACATCCATGGGGTGATGTGGCTACAGCAGACCAACGGCGACGTCCGGTTTCCCATCACCGGAAACGCCCAGCCGTATGAAAGCGGCGGGGTTGGCCGCCCGTGACCGCAAGACGGTTCCGGACGCGCCGACCGACCCGCGTCGACGTCGCAATCAATTCAGGACCGGCCACATTGGACGACCAACCTACGGGTGGCTCCTAGCGTCCAGGCTCTGTTGACTCGGCGTCACGCCGACAGCCGAGCTCTGCTGCACTCCGACTGGCACCGAACGCCGGACGAGACCGACTCGAAGTTGCCGCTCAACGTCTTTCGACGGCACTCAGGCATCGATTGAGCAGTTCGTCGAGCTGCGAGGATGGCCTCTGCCGGGTCGTTCGTTGATCCGATCAGCCGTCGGTCATGTTCACAGGCCTAGGCCGAGCTGGACGGCGGCCGGTCAGACGTGAGAGAGCGAGGAGTCGGGCCATCGCATCTTGTCGGGCCACCGCCGTGGTGCTCGTATCACACCGGAAACGACGTCATTGCTTCTGTGGCGCAAGGGATTCGGCGACGCGTTCCCGCCACCGGGATAGAGTTGACGGAAAGTCGATGTGATCCGGCAGCACTACCCACCAATAGCAGTAGCCGATTCCGGTGGTGAGGATCTCTCGGCTGAAGTCGTCGGCATCGACCTCAACAGTGATGGAATCGTCGGCCATGCCGGCGCGAAGACCCTCAGCGATTGATTGGCGTACGCCCAATAGCCACTGTCTGATTCGCTCGCGTAGCGCTCCGGCGTCGTGGACCGCTTCGAAGTTGAGGATGAACATGGCCCGCAGAAATGTGGGGTCGTCGGCGACGAACTGGCAGACGGCATCGACCGGCGCGATGGCTTTGTCGAACCCGGTTGCATCTGCGGCGACGCCGACGTCGATGCGGCTCTCGTACTCGCTCAACACCGCGTCCAGAAGCGCCTCCTTGCTGCCGAAGCGTTCGGCCACCATCGCCCGGCTGTATCCGGCCCGCAGCCCGATGTCCTTCGCCGTCGTGTTGGCATATCCCTTCTCGACGATGAGTTCGATGGCCGCTGCGGCCAGCCGCCGAGAGGACTCATCGACACGCTCGCGTTGAGTGCGGCGCTGCTTAGCCTTGGTCATCGGTGACAAACTACAACCGCTTGCACTGGTGTGAGCCGTTGAACTCCCCACCCATGACCGACGTACACCGCAGGCTGCGGACACCCACGTTCGCAGAGACCGGCGTCATGCTGCGACGATAGTCCCCCGCTGGCACCACCACAAGTCTTGCTTGTCTGAATACAGACAAGTAAGTTGCGGGGATGGAGTTGCGCCAGCTGGACGCGTTCGTTGCCGTCGCGACGGAGTTGCACTTCGGCCGTGCTGCTGAGAGTCTGCACATCGGCCAGCCCACCCTCAGCGACCTGGTTCGGCGGTTGGAGCGCGAAGTGGGCGCCACGTTGCTGACGCGCACGTCGCGGCGGGTGGCATTGACCAACGCCGGAGTGGAGATGCTTCAACGAGCCAAGCTGATCCTCGAACAGGCCGGCGCAGCGGTCGCAGCGATGCACCAGTGGGCCGACGGCGACGTTGGGATCGTACGCCTCGGAATCGCCCCGCCCGTTGCGCCCGTGCTGACCCCTCATCTCGCCGCGGCGTTGCATGCCGACGCTCCCGATGTCGAACTGCAGGTCCGTCGCATGTGGCCTTACGACCTGGAACGGGCGGTTGCCGACGACACCGTTGATGTCGCGATCACCTGTGGCCCTGTGCCCGCGATGATGGGCGTGGTCAGCGCGGTGTATTGCGGCGAGCCGTGGCTGGTGGGATTGCGTCCTGGACACCGCCTTGCAGTGCGTGAAGCTGTCACTCTGTCGGATCTGGGCGCTGAAACGCTCGGGATGCACAGTGAGGCTTTGTTCCCCGCGTGGACCGAGGCGCAGAAGCAGGTGCTTCGCGCCGCGGGGGTACGCCCCAGGATCGTTGAACTCGACGACACCGATCTGGCTGCTTGGAAATGGCCGGCGCAGTCGGACGTGGACTGGATCCTCACGACGGCGTCGGTAGCAGTAACAGACGGCACAGCCACAAGGACACCCGTCACACCACGGCAGGCCGTCCCCTTCATGCTGCACTGGGCCCCCGGCCGGGCCGCCAATCCCGCGGTGGGCCGATTTGTCCGGTTGGCCTTGAACGGCGACCTGCCTCCAGGAATGGTCAGACTGACCAACGAGCCGAGGCGCAGCGAAGCTTCTTGACGGCACGCTACGTAAAGCGGTGCGTGTCAGTTCTGCCATGTCGGCACGCGACCTAGGTGAGCGCACCGAGGAGCTGATTGAGCGCTTCCGTCATCGACGGATGAGAGTAGATCCCCTCTCGCAGTTCACTAGCCGTGACGCTGTGGCGCATGGCCAAGGCGAGTGTGTTGATGACCTCCTGGGAGTCGTAACCGAGGAGCGCGGCGCCTAGCACGAGGTCGGTGTCGGCATCGACGACGACCTTCATCAGGCCGCTGGACTGGCGTGCAACCCGCGCGCGCGGGATAGCAACGACGGGGAGGGCGGCCACCTTCACCTGATATCCGGATCGTCTGGCGTCGCGTTCGGTGATCCCGACACGCGCCAGCGGCGGAGTGACGAACAGGACGTACGGCACGGCGCGACGGTCCGCGGTGTGGCGGGTGCCGTCACCGATCAACTGGTCCAACACGATCCGACAGTCGTCGAGTGAGATGCAGGTGAATTGGGGTCCGCCATTGACGTCGCCGACGGCGAACACGTGAGATTGGCTGGTACGCAGATGATCGTCGACCACGATGGAGTCATCAGCCCGCGTAACGATGGCGGCATTGCGCAGATTCAATTCCGCAGTCATCGCCCGCCGCCCCGCGGCGACCAGGATGGTGTCGGCCTGCACGCTCGCGGTCGCGCCGTCTACCTGATAGGTGACGGCCGGCCCATCGACGGCGGTCAGCGTCGCCGCGGTGATCAACTCCACGCCGGCCTTCGCCAAAGCCTGCGCTGCACAATCAACGACGTCGTCGTCCTCGGATTCGAGGATCGCCGACCGTCGCTCGAGAACGGTGACCTCGCTGCCGTAGGCGGCATACATCGCGGCGAATTCAAGCCCGACATACCCACCGCCGAGCACGGCGATCCTACGAGGCGTTTTCACAGCGGAGAGCGACTCCGCACTGGTCAACGCGCGTGAATTGCCGCGCAACCCAGGAACGTTGGGCCAGATGGGTTCGGATCCGGTTGCGATGACGATGGTGGGGCCCGTGACGATCACGGTCGAAGATCGCAGCTGAACTTCGACGGTGTGCGGATCGACGAAGCTCGCGATCCTTGTCAGGACTTCGACTCCCGGAAACGCATCGAGCAAGGTGAAGGCGTCAGAGCGAATCTCCGCGCTCAGCTCGGCAGTGGCCTGCAACGCCGATGAATATGCTTCTTCAGTTGCAGCACTGCCCTTTTCGGAGTGAAAGGCCATCGATGCGGTGAGCACACAGCCGACGTTGGCGGATATCCCGCCGTACATGCGATCTGAGCGCTCGACCATCACGACACGCGTACCCTGCCGGCCCAGCGTCGCGGCGACTGTCTTGCCGCTTGTTCCGAAGCCGATGACGATCACGTCGGCCTCGATACGCTTCTGTGCCGCCATCAGCCGAATTCTTCTGTCGTAGGCACGGGTCGAACCCCCACGGCGAATCCGTCCTTCAGGCACGCGAGGCTACTGACGGGGTGTTGGCTGCCATCGTTGGGGCGCGTTGCGGCTGACACGGCGCTGCGTCTGCTCGTCGAGTTCGACAACTCCCCTCAGGCTGATGTGGCCGACTGAAGTGGGTGATGATCCTGCGGACGATGTCGGTGTGTCCGACCGCCGACGGGTGTACGCCGTCGGCCAGCCAGTAGTCGCGGCTCGGCGGTGTACCGGTACGGAGACAGATCGCGTCGGGGTCGATGCTCCTGACGATGTTGGCTACGCTGCTCAGATCCTCTGCCAGCCAGTAGGAATCGGCAATCTGCTTGCGGCGTGGATGAGCTGGCGGAGGGGTGATCAGCGTCGTCCCCACGCGGGCATCGACTTGGGCCATGGCTCGCAGTGCTGACAGGTTGCGGTGCGTTTCCGCCGTCGAGACCCGCAGGACGCCAGAGGTGACGCCGTGGCGGCGAGCGTCGTGGACCCCGAGCAAGATCAGAATATGGTGGGGGCGCTGCGATAAGAGCCCCGGCAAGGCCACGAGCGCCTCGGCTGTGGTGCAGTCGATCGTGCAGTGATTGACGAGTTCGACATCAGGTCGTGCCGCCGCCAATACGTCGCTCAGCAGCGCGACCCAATGGACAGCATCAACGCTCATGGAAGCGCCGAGGACCCCGACACGGTTTCCGCCGGGGAGACGCAGGGCCGCCAGCGCTACCCGGAAGTCTCTGTTCGCCAGTAGTTGTGCGACAACGCCTTCGCGAATTGCTTCGCCGGGACGTGCGATCGGACGGCGGTGGGACGGGTCGGAATCGCGGTGAACTGCGGAGCATCTCCGACACGCGTCATCGGGCACCGGAGTGCCCACGACGGTGCGTTCGCGCTCCGATGAGCACAACGAGTCCACTGTTCTGGTAGCGGGACCCTGCGCATCGGTCCCGTCATCCCCCGCCGAGCCGGGGGGGACGACAGGGCCGCCGGTCATCGCTCGTTGTCGTCGAGACGGTTCAGAAAGCGCCGTATGTAGTCACTGATCTCGTCGCCGTGCGTTTCCAACGCGAAGTGCCCCGCGTCGAGCAGGTGAATTTCGCCGTTCGGCAGATCCTTGCGATACGCCTCGGCGCCCGGGGCCCCGAAGATTTCGTCGTTCTTGCCCCAGGTAACCAGCAGCGGCGGTTGGTGGGTTCGGAAGTACTCCTGGAACTTGGGGTAGCCATCCAGGTTGAACTGGTAGTCCCAGAACAGCTGGAGCTGGATGGCGTCGTTGCCGCGGCGGTCCAGACCGGCTTGATCGAGCAGCCACGTCTCCGGGGCGATGCGGTCGAGGCGGTCCGCGGGCACCCCATGGGTGTACTGCCACCGTGTCTTGTCGGCGGTCAAGTACTCGCGCACGGCGTCTTCATTGGCGGCGCGGTCCTGCGCGTGAGCGAACAGCACGTCCCAGAACGGGGTGAAGCCCTCCATGTAGGCATTCCCGCTTTGGCTGACGATGGCGGTGATGCGTTCGGGGCGGGCGGTGGCGATGCGCAAGCCGATCGGCGCGCCGTAGTCGTGGATGTAGATCGCAAAGCGCTCCAGCCCGAGGTGGTCGATCAGTTTCTCCGTGATTTCCGTCAGTCGGTCGAAGCTGTAGGTGAATTGGTTCACCGAGGGCATTGATGAGCGACCGAATCCGACGTGGTCGGGGGCGACCAGATGAAACTCGTCAGACAGGGACTGAATCAGGTTCCGGAACATGTGGGAACTGGACGGAAAGCCGTGAAGCAGCAGCACTGTCGGTTTCGTGGGGTCGCCGGCTTCGCGGTAGAAGACCTGTTGACCATCGATGGTCACGGTGTGATAGCGGGTACTGAATGGGTTCACGGGACGCCTTCTCGAACTCGATACATGATTGCGCGCTCAAGGCTGCACGGCAGCGGTCACGCATGGCAAGACGGAAAACCCCATTGCAGCCATCGCCCACACCGATCAAACAACGCCGCGCACAACGCAACCCCCTGCGCCCGGCAGAGCAGTCGCAGGATGCGTGTGGTCCCCAGGATGACATGGCGGGTTGAAACCATGCCTCAGGGAAATTGATCGTCAAAGCCCATGGCAGCGATCGCATACTGGGTCTTTACCGCGATCACGCTCGCGTGCAGACTCACACGACGCAGTGTGATGACCGGCGGTGCACGGGTGCCGTGGCACGACTCTGCACCGCGGTCGGCAGTCGGCGCGGGGAGCCACTTATCGAGTGGAGGGGTTCGGCGATGGCCCATTCGCGACCATCCCAGCCACCGCGCCAACTGCAGACCGCCACGCGCAGCGCACAATCCGCCGAGGACGCTCCCGAACACCAGAGGCGCCCTCGCCAGTTCAGCTCAATGGCCTGCACTGGTCGAGCCAATGAGCGGACGCGGACTTCACGCGATGTCTCGCCGCGGTGACCCCCCCGACTCCGGGCCGCAATGGGGCCGCGTCCGCCCCGCCGAACTCACGACCGCGATCTCGGCCGGCGACCCTGTGGTCAAGCGCCGCGGTGATCGTCGGTCTGGCGATGGTGCTGTTGATGGGTCTCCAGTTCCTGCAGGCGTCGATAGCGAAGTCACTCTCAGCAGCCGCGACCTGGAATGGCAACTACACGGATGTCGTGGCCTCCCTTCTGTGGACACTCGGCGACACCACCGAGCCGGGCTTCGCTCACGCAGCACTGGCCGGCGCCCTCATGCTGCTCGGCGGATACGCCGCGCACCGCGGTCATGTGCAGGAGAGCCGCCGGGCCGGGTTCCCCGTCTCGTCCGGCACCGGATTGTTCCCTTGGGCGCTGGGCAGCGCAGCTGTGGGGTTGGTGTTCAGCAACTTGGCGTGGGGCTGGACGATCGCCGCGTCCGGAATCTGGCAGCCCACGTTCGTCCCATTCGCCTCGGTGCCAGCCGCGGTCGTGCTGATCTACGGTGGCGGTACGCCGGTGTTGCTCACCGGTGCCGTACTAGGCGCGAGCCTGACCACACCGATCGCACTTGCAGTCGTGAATTTCGGCTGTCGTCCGTTGGGACTGCCCAACGTCATCGGTGCCACCACGGGGATGTGGGTCAGTGCGCTCATCGCCTTCGCACTGTGTCGTCATTTTCCGTGGATGCCCGTACGGCTGATCGCCGTGCCCCGCTGCCATTCGAGGTCACCACACACATTCGAAGACACTGCGCCGCAGGGGCCGAAGTGGTTGGCTCGCCGCATACTCGCCGATTTCACCGAGGCGCAGTTCATCGGAAACGAATGGGCGGGCGCTGCACTCCTTTTGGGCACCGTGCTTTCGTTTCTCCTATCCCCCGCATTGGCCAGCGGTGCCGGCGAGCTGCTGCCGCGGGTGCTGGCCGTGCAGATCATGACTTCTGCGCTTTCGGTAACGCTGTGGCACCGACAGTGGGCCAAGTACGGCTGGTACCCCAGCTTCGTCCCGGTGGTCTCCATCGCTCCGGCAACCGTCCTCATGTGGGGCGGCTCGCTGCAGTCCATCGTGGTCGGCGCGGTCCTCGGCGCATTGGTCGGACCGCCGCTGGCAGCAGCGATCGCCCGTCGACTGCCCGCAGACTTCCATCCGTTCATCGGCAACGTCGTCGCGATGACCACTGGGACGACACTGGTCGCGACGGTACTGATTGTGGGGCGATGCCTCGTGTGAGCTTGATCCGGTGGAGCACATGGCGCACCAGGACGCTGGGCCGGGGCGGATGGTTCGACGGTCGGTGGCCACCGAGAATCACCCGAGGGTGCCGGCTCAGGGCGCAGGTGGGTTTTTTCATTGACGACACGATCGCACCCGGACCGATAGAGGAGTGCCGATGTCACCGTGCGCCCGAGCGAGCACACCTACACAGGGCCGCCTGCGCCCATCCGCAGCGGCTGCGCCATCGTCGCCACCGCACGTGGCGTCTCTACCCGGTTGTGTCGTTGAACGGCTGCGGCGGCGGTCTTTTCGACTGAGACCGACAACATGGCTGAATCTCGGTCCACCTCACGACTCGGACGACGACCCAGCGCTGTCGGGGCTGAACCCTCGCATGATGGTGTCCAGGTGGCGTTCCCAGCGCCGCCTGCCGCGGTGCGCCGGGTCGATCCGTTCGGATTGCACGACCCCGCGCAACGCCCACACGGCGATGGTGATGTCGTCCGGCGTCAGGTCGGCGCGCACCGCCCCGGCGGTCTGAGCTCGAGTGAGGAGCTCGGCTGCCCGGCGGCGCAGTTCCTTCACCAGGTCGCGGGGTGCGAGATCGCCCCAAACCGGAGCCGACAGCCCCGACTTCTCCGCCAGTTCGACCCCGACGGTCCGCAGAAAGAGCTCCACACCGTCTTCCGCGGGTGCCTGCTCCGCGATCTCGGCGGCATCGATGAGGCGCTGAAAGAACGCCGAGAGGACCTCCCGGACCAGAGCGTCCTTGTTGGCGAACCGGCGGTACAGCGTGGCCGGACCCACCCCGGCGGCCGCAGCAACGTCGTCGAGCGTTGCCGTTGGTCCCCGTTGGGCGAAGACCTCTTCGGCCGCGGCGATAAGTCTCTCCCGGTTGTTCGTGGCATCACGGCGCACACGCACCCCTCCCTGACTGGGCACGCACGGGAATAGAGTGTCCGCCAACCCGTTCCACACTATATGATAGTTTCACTCTCAGTTATTGTCCCAGCGGCCAGCCCGCAGGGGAAGCATCTTCTGTTCTCATGACGGACGCGTGGGGCTGCAACCCACTGCACCGCCGCCACCCTCGCCGGTCCACCCATCCGCAGATATGGAGAGAACGACATGAGCAAGGTCTGGTTCATCACGGGATCCTCACGGGGATTCGGCCGCGCACTGGTACGGGCAGCACTCGGCGCCGGTGACACCATCGCCGCCACCGCCCGACGCCCCGAGCAGCTCGACGATCTGGTGGCCGAGTACGGGGAACGCATCATCGCGTTGCCGCTGGACGTCACCGACGCCGCTGCCGTGGCATCCGCCGTCGATGCCGCCCGAGAGCACTTCGGTCGCATCGACGTCGTGGTCAACAACGCCGGCTACGCTAACGTCGCGCCCATCGAAACCGGCGACGAGGCGGACTTCCGCGCTCAGTTCGAGACGAACTTCTGGGGTGTCTACCACGTCTCGAAAGCCGCCATCCCGGTGCTGCGCGCACAGGGGGGCGGATTGATCATCCAGTTCTCCTCGATGGGTGGCCGGGTCGGCGGGTCCGCCGGCATCGCGTCGTATCAGGCGGCCAAGTTCGCCCTCGACGGGTTCTCCAGGGTGCTGCAGACCGAGACCGCGCCGTTCGGGATCAGGGTGCTGGTGGTGGAGCCGAGCGGCTTCGCCACCGACTGGGCGGGCTCGTCGATGCAGATCGCCAACGTTCCCGACGCTTACGCCGAGACGGTGGGGGCGATGAACGAGCGGCGCCGTTCGGAGGCGATCAGCGCGGGCGACCCCGCGCGCGCCGCGGCGATCCTGGTCGGGTTGTCCCGCCGGGACGACCTGCCGTATCACCTGCCGCTGGGGGTGAACGCCGTGGAGGGGTCGATCCGTCAGGACGAGTTCCTGCTCGCCGAGGACCGCAAGTGGGCGGACGTCGGCCGGTCCGCGGATTTCTCGCAGCCCTATCCGGTCGACTACCCCGCCTGACCAGGTGGGGGCCGGCTCGACGGTGGGCGGGTGTCGGAGCTGGGGTGCGCGTACGAGCTCGCCGCGGGAATCGGTGCGCGCAGCACCGGAGTCGGTCGCTGACGATCATCTCTGCGATGGCACACGTCGCGCATGTCGACCGTCACGGTGCGTCGTCGCCGACGGCGACAGTCAGCGGCAACACACGCGAGCTGCTACTGTGTATACACTATCAATCGTAGGCCGGGCCGCTTGCGGTGACGGCTCGTTCGGAGGAATCGACATGCCGGTTCGCGTTGACGCGGCGCTCGACGATCTGGTGATTCCCGCCCTCGAGAATCCCCGTGAGACAAGCGCGCAGTTGCACACCCACCTGCGTCGCCTCATCAACGACGGCGCCATTGCGCCGGGCACCGAATTGAACCAGGCCGACCTGGCGCGTCGCTTCAACGTCAGTCGCATTCCGATGCGGGAGGCTTTCCGCATGTTGCAGCAGGAGGGGTTGATCGACGTTGCGCTCAATCAGCGTGCGGTTGTTCGGGCGTTGGACGCCGGTGAGGTCGATCAGCTCTACGGCGTGAGGATCTCGCTGGAAGCGCTTGGGGCTCGGATCACGGCGGGGCACTTGACCGACACGGAGGTCGCAGAGGCGAAGGAGTGCCTTCGGCGGATGCGTAGAACCAAGCGCGCAGCCGACATGACCGAATGGGTTACGGCGCACAGGCGGTTCCACACTCTGTGTACCGCGCGAGCCGGCGCACCGTTAGCGGGAATCATCCTGTCCTATTCCGAACGCACGGAACGATACGTGCGTTTCGGTCAGCAGGCGCACGCGGACGCCTTCGCCGTCGCAGAGGCCGAGCACGAGCAGATACTCGGCGCGCTGGTCGCCGGTGCGGCGGACACAGCAGGTGCGCTGATGGCTCGCCATCTCGCGCACACCGCCACAACCGTGTTGGCTGATCTCGACGACGGGTTCGAGGCACTCACGGTGGCGGAGTCACTGAAGATGTGCGCTGGCGGCTCCGTCTAAGCCCCGCGACCTACCTCGCTCACGAGAAGACCAGGCCTCCGTCGACGATCAGTGTCTGGCCGGTGATGAAGCCGCTGGCCGGGGAACACAGGAACGTGATGGACCCGGTGAGGTCAGACGGTGTCATCGCACGGGGGATGGCGCGTTGGCGTTCCAGCGTCGGAAAGTACGACGTGTCGTTGAGTGCCGCTGAGGATTCGTTGTCGACGAGTCCGGGTGCAACGGCATTGACGGTGATTCCGTCGCGTCCGACCTCCTTGGCGATGGACCGTGTCATCGCGATGACGGCACCCTTGGACGCGGTGTAGTGCGCGAAGAACGGAACGCCGGCGTGCACGGTGGCCGAGGCGATGTTGACGACGCGGCCATAGTCCTGCGCCTTCATCACCGGATACACCGCGGCGGTGGCCAACCACACGCCTTTGGCGTTGACGGCCATCACCCGGTCCCACTCGTCGACGGGGATGTCCGCGAAATGCCGCTTGGCGCCGAGGCTTTCGTAAATGGCGGCGTTGTTGACCAGGGCATCGATCCGCCCGTACCTGTCGACCGTCGCCTCGGCGAGGGACCGCACCGAGTCCGGGTCGACGACGTCGGTGCGGTGAAAAACCGCTTCCCCGCCGCGTTCGCCAAGTGTGGCCGCTAGCGCTGCGCCGTCGTCTGCGAGCACGTCGGCCACGACGACTCTGGCGCACCGGCCGGCTAGGTGGGACACCAGGTCGGCTCCGATGCCTCGGGCGCCGCCGGTGACGATGATGACCGATCCGGTGACGGAGTCCTGGTCGTGGGGATTCGTCATCGGGGTCACCGCGCCGCGTCGGGTAGGGAGAAGCCGGCCACCTGCCGATAGCGCGCCGCGATGCCGTCCAGCTCTGCCGCCGTGATGACGTCGTCGATGTGGCCGAACGGTGTGTCGCCGGTGCGTTCCCAGACCTCTTTGAGGATCGCGTCCGGTGGCGTGGCGCGGTTGGTCAACACCACGGCCGACGTCTTGGGTCTGCGGTCGGCTTCATAGGCCAACAGCGCACTGGGGATGTCCTTCTCGGACTGCAGCGCGCGGCGCAGGGATTGCGCGTCGAGGATGGCCTGCCCGGCACCGTTGGAGCCTCGCGGCACCATGGGGTGAGCCGCGTCGCCGAGCAGCGTCGCCCGTCCTACGGTCCACGACTCCAGGGGATCCTGGTCCACCATGGGGTATTCGAGCACCGTATCGGCACCGCGCAGCAGGGCCGGCACGTCCAGCCAGTCGAACGCCCAGTCCGCGAAGGCGGGGGCGAAGTCGGCGGGGTCACCCGGCTTCCCCCAGTCGCGGTCACCGGAATAGGGGCGCTCGATCTCGGCGACCCAGTTGATCAGTTGGGTGCCATCGGGGTTGTCGCGGATCGGATAGATGACGAGCTTGCCGTCGCGCAACCAGCCGGCGCGCACCATGGTCGCTCCGGAGAGGAACGGTTGACCGACCGTCGTTCCGCGCCACATCAGTACGCCGGAGTAGCGCGGTGCGCCCTCGTCGGGATGGAACTGTTTGCGGATCGCCGAATGCACGCCATCGCAACCGATCACGGCACTTCCGGTGACGGGCTCCCGTGGCTGACCGGTCGCCACCGACCGGAACCGAGCGGTCACATCGGAGCCGTCCTGCTCGATGCCGAGGCACTGATGGTCCCCGACGATGGCGTCGGCGCCCAATCGTTCCCTGACGATCTCAGCCAGTGTCAGCTGCAGGTGTCCGCGATGGATCGACAACTGCGGTGTGGGATAGCTTGCGTACCGGCCGGCGGGCTCGGTGTAGATGTGCTGACCGAACCGGTTGTAGAACGAGGACTCCCGCGTTTCGACGGCGATGGCCTCCAGCCGTTCCAATGCGCCGAGTTCGGCGAGCACCGCAGTGGCGTGCGGCAGGATGTTGATGCCCACCCCCAGGGGGCGCAGTTCAGGTGCCGCCTCGTAGATGCGGCACGGGATACCCGCGGCGTGCAGCTCCAAGGCCAGTGTCAGGCCGCCGATTCCGGCTCCGATGATGGTGATGGGCTTTGTGGACGTGGTCATGGCTGCGCCTTCTTCGGATGGGGTGTGTTGGCGTGCATGTCGATTCGGTCGGCGAGGATCTGCACTTCGGTGGACTCGTCGAGCGCGATCTCGCCGTGACCGCGGCCGATGCCGCTCTGCTTGAAACCCCCGAAGGGCATAGAGGGGTCCGATGCGCCGACGCGGTGGATGTTGACGAAGACCGAACCCGCCTGGATGCGCCTCCCGACCTGGAAGGCGTGCTCGGCGTCGTCGGACCAGACCGAGGCTGCGAGCCCGTACTCGCTGTCGTTGGCCAGGGCGATGGCCTCGTCCTCGGTGTCGAAGCCGAGGATGGGCACCACGGGACCGAACTGTTCCTGTTGCACCAGTGGCGATTGCTGGTCCAGTCCGGTTACGACGGTGGGCCGGAGGAAGTAGCCGTCGTCGGGGTCGCACCTGCGAAACTGCCCGACTTCGGTGACTCGGGCGCCCTCGCGACGGCTCGCCTCGATCAGGTCGGTCACGGTCTGGTGTTGCTGGGCGTTGTTGACCGGTCCCATCCTGACCGCGGGATCGAGTCCGTCTCCGACGATCAGCGTGTCGGTCGCGGCGGTGAAGGCTTCGGTGAATTCGTCGAACAGGTCGCGGTGCACGTACAGCCGTTTGGGTGCGTAGCACACCTGTCCGCTGCTGGTGAAGGCCCCGCGCACCAGCTCGTCGACTAATTGCGGTGTGACGGTGGCGCTGTCGAGAACGATGGCGGGGTCGTTGCCGCCCAGCTCCAGGCTCAGGTTCTTGAGGTTGACGCTGGCGTCGCGCATGATGGCGCGGCCGGTGGCGGTGCTCCCGGTGAAGCTGACCTTGCGTATGCACGGGTGGGTGGTCAGTGCGGCTCCGACGTCCTGACCGGAACCGGCGACGACGTTGAGCACACCGGGTTCGAGGGCCGCGGCGAGCCGGCGCAGCACCAGGGCCAGCGCCAGCGGCGAGTTGTCGGGCAGTTTGACCACGACGGTGTTGCCGGCCATCAGCGCCGGCGCGATCATCAGTGTTGCGAGGAGCACGGGGTAGTTCCACGGCACGATGACGGCGACCACTCCCATGGCGGCCCGGCGTTCGACGATGCGGCCCCGGTGGTCCTCGGTGATCGATTCCCGAGACGCGTAGTCGGCCAGTCCGGCGTAGTAGCGCAGAGTTCGCGCCGTGTTGGCGATCTCGGCGCTCGCGTCGGCGAGGATCTTGCCGTGCTCGCGGGTGAGCAACGTGGACAGGGCCGTGAGGTCGGTGTCGATGGCGTCGGCGGTCACCGTGAGGGCGGCGGCTCGGTCGTGCGCTGGCCGTGCCGACCAGTCGGCGAACGCGGCGGCGGCCGCGGCCACCGCGGCGTCGACCGTCGTGCGGTCTCCGGTGGCGTAGCCGCCGACGCTCTGGGTGAGCCGGGCCGGATTGCGGACTTCGGTGATCGGGCCGTCGACGTCGTGTCCGTCGATCAGCAGCGGGATCGTGACCGTGGCGGCCTGGTCGACGGCGGTCATGAGACGTCGATCGTCAGGACCGGCGTCTCGCCGGCCGCCGCGGATGCCGAGGACCGGGTGACCCGTGAGACGCAACAGCACATTCTGCGGTTGGCCTCACGCTGACGGGCGCTGTAGAAGACGTCGCGGTGATCGACGACGCCGTCCACCCCGAGCAACTTCACCTCGCACAGGCCGCACTCCCCCTTGCGGCAGTCCGACATCATGTCGACGCCGGCGCCTTCGAGGGCCTGCAGCATCGACTGATGCGTCGTCACACGGGTTTCCACCTGCAGGCGCGGGATGCGCACGATGAACTCCTCTGCCTCGAACCACCCGCTGTTGCCGAAGGTTTCGTAGCGCAGGTTCGAGGCGGGCAGGTCGGCGTCGGCCCAGCTCCGCCGGACGGCGTCCATCAACCGGATCGGGCCGCACATGTACAGCTCGGTGTCGTGGTCGACGGTGCTGACCAGCTCAGCGGTGTCGAGGGAGGTGCCTTCGTCGTCCACGTGGACGACGAGCCTGTCGCCGTGGCGTTCCTGTAGCGCGGACAGGTAGGCCATCGCCTGCCGTGAGCGCCCGACGTACACGAGAGAGTAGTCGGCGCCCAGGTGTTGCAGCACTCGCGCCATCTCGGCGACCGCCGTGATCCCGATGCCGCCGGCGAGGAGCAGGTAGCTCGGTGCGCCGACGCGCAGTGGGAAGTTCTGCAGCGGTTGGGTCAGCTCGATGGAGGCGCCCACCGTCAGCGAGTGCATGAGGACCGATCCGCCGCGGGAGTTCGGCGCCCGCAGAACGCTGATGGCCAGTCGCCTGCCGCCGTCGTGGGATTCGATCACCGAGTAGGACCGGGTGTCGCGGCGTCCGTCGAGGTGGACGGCGACGTCGATGTGCGAACCGGGTTGAGCGGGAACCGGATTCGGGACGTCGATGACGATTCGGCGAATGCCGGTGGCGATGTCGCGCGTTTCGACGACGGTGCCGACTTGCCAGACTTCCCTGTTGGTGGTAGCCATGGGTCGACCCGTCAGTTCTGCGGGTGGAGGCGTCCTTCGGCCTCCAGTTGGCGGGTGAGCAGCCGGCGAATCCACATGCCGCCTGCGTCGATGTTGAGGTTGTAGAACTCGTAGTCGGGGTTGGCGTCGATGGCCTTCTGCTGGGCTTGCAGCATGGCGGTGTCCTCGGTGAACACATGCCGGATGCCGTCGCGGATCTGCGTTGTCAGCAGCTGGCTGTCGGTCAGGTAGTTGCGCATCCACGCCCAGTGGTAGCGGCACGTGGTGTCGGTCTCGGGGGTGATGGTGTTCATCACGTAGCCGTTGATGCCCTGGCTTCGATCCCCCTGCGGCGCTCCGGTACCGGTCTTGGCGACGCCGACGTCGATGCAGATGGTCGACGGGTACTGGTAGTGGATGATCTGCCAGCGGTCGACGTTGCCCTCGAAGCCGGGGAACTTGTTGCGCATCTGAGCCCGCATGAACGGCACCGGGGGGACGTCGATCATCCACCTGGTGAGCGTGACGCTGCGACCGTCGTGCACGACGTCGAACTCCGAGGTGCTGATGTTCTCGCCTCCGATGCTGCTGGTGTGCAGGAACTCCTCGTGGGTGAGGTCCATCAGGTTGTCGAGGACGAGCTGGAAGTTGCATTGCAGCGCAATGGTTTCCCCGTCACCGGCCCACTCGTCCATCTGGTGCATGTCGGGTACGTCGTCGGGCTTGGCGAGGTAGGGATCGCCCAGCCAGACCCACACGAATCGATGCCGTTCCACCACGGGGTAGGACGGCACGGTGGCGCTGGGGTTGAGCACCTCCTGGGCGGGCATGGACGTGCAGCGGCCGGCGGAGTTGTACACGATGCCGTGGTACGGGCAGCGAATGCCGTCGCGGCCGACGAGCTTGCCCAAGGACAGGGGCGCCAGACGATGCCAGCAGGCGTCGGCCAGCGCCACCGCCCGACCGTCCTCCGTCCGGTAGAGCACCAGCGGAGTTCCGTTGACGCGCAGCGCGGTTGGGGTGCGGCCGACCTCACGGTCCCAGGCGGCGGCATACCAGCCGTTACCCGGTGCGGGTTGCGTCTTGATGGTGGTGGAGCTGCGCGATTCGACCGTGGTCATGGTCTGAGCCTTCCGATTCGGGGGTCCAGCCGATGTGGGCCGGATCACGTCCGCCCCAAAGAGTATACACATTAGCGCGATCGCACAAGGGCCGTGACCAATCGGGATCCGGGCCCGCCAAAGTGTAGACACATTGGCGTGAGGTGGGTTACGGTGTCCTGCATCACAACCTCGCCCGAGCGGCGCGCCGCACCGGACCGACCCTATGAACCCAGGAGCCACCATGATCGACATCAGCCGCACGATCCCCCTCGACGACGGCCTGCAACCCGCTCTGACCGTGGACGACGTGTGGGCCGGGCTCGTCGAAAAGGCCGAGAACCCCCTGCCTTACGTCAAGGCGATCAGTGCGTGCACGGTCGTCGACCGCTTCGAGGGCGGTCTGGTCCGCGACATCGAGCACGTGGGTCCCGTCCGCGAAGTCGTCACCTTCTATCCGAAGAAGCTGGTGCACTTCGTCCGGACCCACGGCAGCGCGCGCGGAACGATCGACAACGAGATCTGCATCGACGAGGCGGGCAACGACGTCCTCAAGTTCAGCTTCCGACTCGTCGTCGACGGGATCGCCGAGGGCAGCGCCGAGGAAGCGGCATTCGGCGAGCAGATGCAGTCCGACTACCTCGACGCCGTCCACACCACCCTGCAGGCCGTGCGCGAGCGCATCGTCAACGCCGACACGTCGGTCCTGAGCTAGGCGGTGGACGCCATGACGGTACCGACAGCGGCGAAGGTCTTCGCGATCGTCGACGCGATGGACCTGCAGTCCCTCGGCGACCTGTTCACCGAACGCGGATCGCTGGTCTTCGCCAATCGGCCGGCCCTCGTCGGCGCGGACGAGATACGCCACGGCGTGGGATGTTTCTACGACACCATCGCCGGGTTGCAGCACACCATCGTCAACGAATGGACGGTCGGCGCGGACACCGTCATCGAACTGAGCGTCACCTACCGCCGTCACGACGGCGGCGAGGTCACCATCCCGGTCGCCACCATGTGGCACGTCGACCCCTCGGGCAAGATCGACAACTACCGGGTGTACTTCGACCTGGCGCCGGTCTATGCCTGACTACCCCGAACTCGCGGGCAAGGTCGCCGTGGTCACCGGCGGCGCCAACGGCATCGGCCGAGCCTGTGTCAGCGCCTTAGTCGCACAGGGCGTGTCGGTCGTCATCGCCGATCGTGACGCGGCGGCGGGAGCCGCCACGCTCGACGACCTGCCCGCCGGCGCCAAGGCGCGCTTCGTCGCCACCGACGTAGCCGACGCCGATTCGGTGGCCGCGATGGTCGGCGTCGCGGTGGACGCCTTCGGCGGGTTGGACATCGCCTTCAACAACGCCGGCGTCGAGGCCGCCGGCCGGGCCGTCGCCGACATGACCGACCAGGACTGGCACCGCGTCATCGACGTGAACCTGACCGGAGTGTGGCAGTGTATGCGCGCGGAGCTGCCCGCGCTGCTCGCCCGCGGTGGCGGATCCATCGTGAACACCGCCTCGGCGCTGGGACAGGTCGCCCTACCCCGGCAGGCGTCCTACGTCGCATCCAAGCACGGCGTCATCGGACTGACCAAGGCCGCCGCACTGGAGTACTCGGCTCTGGGCGTACGGATCAACGCGGTCTGCCCCGGAGTGGTGCAGACGGCCATGATCGACGAAGTCGCCGCCGCCAACCCCGACTTCATGTCCGACATGTACCGCGCACATCCGATCGGCCGTATCGCCGCCGTCGACGAGATCGTCGCGGGCGTGCTGTGGCTCAGTTCGTCCGCGTCGGCGTTCGTCACGGGAACCGCACTGAGCATCGACGGCGGATACACCGCCGCATGACCAAGGAGAACCGAAAATGAGCGACATCGAGGGCTTCGACGGCAGGGTCGCCATGGTGACCGGCGCCGCCCGCGGCATCGGCGCCGCGTCGGCCCGCGCCCTCGCCGATGCCGGCGCGGCGGTGGCCATCTGCGACGTCCTCGACGCAGACGGCGCGCAGACCGCGGCCGAGATCACCGCCACCGGCGGGTCGGCCGTCTACCTCCACACCGACGTCTCCAACGCCGAGTCGGTGCAATCCACGGTCACCCGGATCGTCGAGCACTTCGGGCGCCTCGACTTCGCCCACAACAACGCCGGAGTGTTCAGCCCGGCCCCGACCGCGGACCTTGACGTCGAACAGTGGCGGTGGGTCATCGACGTCAACCTCACCGGCGTCTTCCTGTGCATGAAGTACCAGCTCCCGCACATCGTGAGAAACACCGGCGCAGTGGTCAACACGGCGTCGGTGTGGTCACAGGCCGGCGCGGCCACCCAGGCGGCCTACAGCGCCAGCAAGCACGGCGTGGTCGGCCTCACCCGCACCGCCGCCCTGGACTACGGTGCCACCGGCGTCCGCATCAACGCCATCGCTCCCGGTCCGATCGCCACCGCTATGACCGCCTCAGTGCCCAGCGCCGTCATGGACGCAGTCGTCGGCCGCACGGCCGCGGCTCGCTACGGCACACCCGAGGAGGTCGGCAACGCCGTGGTCTGGCTGTGCTCGCCGGCCTCCTCCTACGTCAACGGCGCGGTCCTGCCCGTTGACGGCGGCTGGCTGGCCGGATGACGACACCGGCCACCACACGACCCCCTCGATCCCACCGACAACAGGAGAACCGACCATGACCGAAACCCCCTGGGCGCTGGCGCAGTACCGCACCGCCCGCGGCATCGAGACCGGCATCTACAGCGACGACCGGCTTTTCGCCGCGCCGCACACCCTCGGCGGGCTCGCCGTGATGGATCTGCTGGCGCAATGGGATCGCTGGGCAGAAGAGCTGCAGAACCTGGACCTCACTGAGCTGACACCGGTCACCGACGCCGCCCTGGTGGCACCCGTCACCTATCCGAGCAAGGTGATCTGCGCCGGCGCGAACTACTACGATCACGCCGACGAGATGGGAGTCGATCGACCCGACCCCACCGCCGAGCCCTTCTTCTTCCTCAAGACGCCGACGACGACCGTCGTCGGGCCCAGCTGCGAGGTTCCCATCTTCGACGACGGGCGCTCCCAGGTCGACTGGGAAGCCGAACTCGGCGTCGTCATCGGTCGCCGGTGCGCCGACGTGGCGCCCGAGGACGCCGCCGAGCTCATCGCCGGCTACCTCGTCGCCAACGACGTCTCCGACCGCGGTGTCTTCCACCGAAACGGCTCGGTGGCAGCGCCGTTCGAGTGGGATTGGCTCGGGCACAAGAGTCAGGACGGCTTCTGCCCGCTGGGTCCGGGGCTGGTCCCGGCGTGGCTGGTGCCCGACCCGCAGGCGCTGAAGATCCGCCTCGACGTCAACGGCGTGGTCAAGCAGGACTCCGACACCTCGCAGATGGTGGTGGACGTGCATCGGCTGATCGCCGCGGCCAGTGGGGTGTTCACCCTCGAGCCCGGTGACGTCATCCTCACCGGCACGCCCGCCGGCGTCGGCATGCCCCGCAAGGACTTCCTGCGCCCCGACGACGTCGTCACCGTGGAGATCGAGGGCATCGGCCGCATCTCGAACAAGGTCGTCGCCAAATGACGACCCCCGCGGCCACCACCACGCAGGGGTGGCCGCGTCCGGGTCCGGTCCCCACCACGATGCGGGCGGTGGCGTTCCACGAGTTCGGCGGACCCGAGGTTCTGCGCGTCGACGCGGTGCCCACCCCCCATCCGGGCCCCGGTCACGTGCTCATCCGCATCGCCGCCGTGAGCGTCGGGCGCCTGCTCGACCTCGTCGCACGCTCCGGCCGCCACCCCTACGCGACGTTCACCTTCCCCCACGTACTGGGCGCCGAGCACGCCGGGATCGTCGCAGCCGTCGGCGACGGTGTCACCGATTTCCACGTCGGTGACCGGGTGGCAACCTTTCCCGTGCTGACCGACCCCGACTGCCCCATGGTCGCCGCGGGGTACGCCGAACTCTCCCCCACCGCCCGCATCATCGGGACCCACCTGTCGGGCGCGTACGCCGACTACATCGCCGTGCCCGCCATCAACGTCTCGCCGGTGCCCGCCGAGATGACCCCGGCCGACGCCGTAGCGCTGGCCCTGGCCGGCGTGGTGGCGATGAACCAGTTCACCCGCGCGGGACTCGTTGCGGGACAACGCGTCGTCGTGCAAGGAGCGTCCTCGGCGCTCGGGTCCACCACGGCGCTGCTCGCTCGACATCTCGGCGCCCGAGTGATCGTCACCTCACGCGACGAGTCCAAACGCGCCCGCCTGGCCGAACTGGGATTCGACGCCGTCCTCAAGGCCTCCACGGCGACCTTCGCCGACGACGTCCGAGACGTGTTCGACGGCCAGGGCGCCGACATCGTGGTCGACAACCTGGGCGACCCCGTGGTGTGGACGCACGGAATGGACGCTCTGGCCACCGGCGGCGCCATGGTGTCGTCCGGGGCGTTCCTCGGCAGGACCGTACCGGTCGATCTGCAGCGGCTCTACTCGCTCGGACAACGGGTCATCGGCGTGCGCTCGGGCAACCTCATCGCCGCCCGGCGGCTGTGGGCCGAAGCCGCCGCGGGTTTCCGCAGCGTGGTCGACCGCACCTTCGCACTCACCGACGCGGCGAGGGCACACGAGTACGTCGAGGCCAGTGCCAACGTCGGCCGCGTCGCCCTACTGACCGAACCTGACGCGTGAGCGCCACCAACCTCCAAGAAGGGACCCCCCATGAGTGAAACATCAACGACCCCAGTCGAGCCCGCCGCCCCGGTGTCCAAGCTGGGCTATGTCACCTTCGACACGCCCGACGTGGAACGGATGACGTGGTACTACACCCAGGTGCTCGACCTGGAGGTGGTCGAACAGGCGCACGACTACGCCTACCTCACCACCGGCGCGGATCACCACTGCGTGGTGATCCGCAAGACCGACGAGGCCAAACCCCGCTCGGCGGTCGGCTACGAGGTGTGGGGACCACTCGGCGACGCCCACCGCAGACTCAAGGACGCCGGCTACGACGTCGAACGCCGATCCGACGTCGCACCGGGAACGCCGGACGTCCTGGTCATGGCCGAACCCTCCACCGACGCCGAACTGCACCTGTTCGAGAATCAAACGCCCAGCGGTGTCGACGGCCGGGCCACACTTCGCCCGACCAAGCTCGGTCACGTCGCCGCCTTCACCACCGAACTCGAACGGCTGCAGGGCTTCTACCAGGACCTGCTGGGTTTCAGGTGGTCCGACACCATCGGCGACTTCTTCGTCTTCCTGCGTTGCAACGCCGACCACCACGCCGCCAACTTCCTGCGCAGCATCAACAGGACGGGCATGCACCACATCGCCTACGAGATGCGTGACCCCAACCACCTGATCACGATGGTCGACCACTTGGCCAAGAACGACTTTCGGCTGCACTGGGGCCCCGGCCGCCACGGACCCGGCCACAACATGTTCACCTACCACCGCGACCCGGACGGCAACACGATCGAACTGTTCACCCAACTGGACCTCATCCACGACGAGTCCAAGGGGTACTTCGAGCCCCGCCCGTGGCACGAGAGCTATCCGCAGTACCCCCGGACCTGGGAGGTGGACATCGCCACCATCAACATGTGGGGTCCGGTCACCGAGTCGGAGCTGGAACGGTGAGCACCGAAACCCAGGTCGACAGTCCGGAGCTGGACCGACTGTACAGCGATTTCGCCGCCGAACACCTCAACCCGCTGTGGACCCAACTCGGTGATCTGATGCCGCTGGCACCGGCACCGAAAGCTGTTCCCTTCGTGTGGAAGTGGTCGACCCTGTACCCCCTGGCCCAACGCGCGGGCGATCTCGTCCCCGTCGGTCGCGGCGGTGAGCGACGCGCGATCGCGCTGGCCAACCCCGGCCTGGGCGGCCTGCCGTATGCGTCCCCGACACTGTGGGCCGCCATCCAGTACCTCGGCCCCAAGGAGACCGCGCCCGAGCATCGGCACAGTCAGAACGCATTCCGCTTCGTCGTCGAAGGTGATGGAGTCTGGACCGTGGTCAACGGAGACCCCGTCGCGATGCGCCGAGGCGATCTGCTCCTCACCCCCGGTTGGGCCTTCCACGGCCACCACAACGAGACCGACCACCCGATGGCCTGGATCGACGGTCTGGACATCCCGTTCGTCAACTACACCGACACCGGGTTCTTCGAGTTCGGCTCCGACGGCGTCACCGACGAATCCACCCCCGACATCTCGCGGGCTGAGCGCCTGTGGTCACACCCCGGTCTGCGGCCCCTCGTCGGCCTCGGCCGCAAGACCACCACACCCATCACCGCCTACCGGTGGGAACACACCGACGCCGCACTGCGCGAACAGCTCGCGCTCGAAGACGAAGGCTACGCCGCCACCACCGAACCCGGCCACGCAGCAGTGCGTTTCACCAACCCCACCACCGGCGGTGACATCATGGCGACCATCCGGGCAGAGTTCCACCGCCTGCGCGCCGGCACCCGCACACGGGCACGGCGCGACGTCGGGTCCACGGTCTACCAGGTCTTCGACGGCTCCGGACGTTTCCACCTTGCAGACCACCCGACCGAGGTCGGCGTCGGCGACCTCGTCGTCGTCCCGTCCTGGACGGAATGGTCCATCGAAGCCGACACCGACCTCGACGTGTTCGCCTTCTCCGATGCCCCCATCGTCGAACGGCTGCACTTCGACCGCAGCCACATCAGCCAAGGAGCCTGACCATGAGACTCGCCACCCTCAGAACACCCACCGCGACCACGGCCGTCCGCATCGACGATCCCAGCACCGCCACAACCATCGACGGCTTCCCCGACCTGTCGGCGCTGCTGAGCAATCCGAACTGGGAGGCCCTGGCCCGTGACGCGGCCGGCGCCACGGTAGACCTGACCGGTGCCGACTACGCCCCCGTGCTACCACGGCCCGGCAAGATCATCTGCGTCGGACTGAACTACGCCACCCACATCGCCGAGATGGGCCGCGACCTCCCGCAATACCCCACCCTGTTCGCGAAGTTCGCCGAAGCGCTCACCGGCCCGTACGACGACGTCGTCGTCCCCGGATACGCGGCAGCCGAACTCGACTGGGAAGCCGAACTGGCGGTCGTCATCGGAGCCCGGGCCTACCAGGTCGCCGAGACGGACGCCGACGCCTACATCGCGGGGTACTCGGCGATCAACGACTACACGATGCGGGACTACCAATACCGCACCCTGCAATGGGACCAGGGCAAGACCTTCGAGAAGACCAGCGGATTCGGCCCGCACCTGGTCACCGACTACACCCTGGGAACCCGCATCGAGGCACGCCTGGAAGGCGAAGTCATGCAGAGCGCCCGGACCGACGACCTGGTTTTCGGTCCGACGAAGCTCGTCGAGTACATCAGCCACATCGTCACCCTGCAGCCCGGTGACGTCATCGTCACCGGCACCACCGGCGGCGTCGGCCATGCCCGCAAACCCGCGCGCTACATCCAGAACGGGGAAACCGTCGAGGTGAGCATCGACGGAATCGGCACTGTTCGCAACACCACCATCATCAAGTAAGCGCCGATGACATTTCACGCACTCACACTCCCCGAACGACTCCTCATCGCACGCCGGGGCACCTCCTACCTGTCCCAACGCATCGCCGAGCTGACCGACGCCGATTTCGACGACGCCACTCTTCTCCACGGATGGACCCGACGACACCTGATCGCCCACACCGCCTACAACGCGGTGGCCCTGTGCCGTCTGCTCGACTGGGCGGCAACCGGCGAGGAAACCCCGATGTACGCATCCGCCGAGCAGCGCAGTCGCGAGATCGCCGAAGGAGCCACTCTCAACGCAGGCGCCCTGCGAAACCTATTCGCGCACAGCTGCGCCCGACTGGACGAGAAGTGGCGCCACCTCCCGAGCACCGCCTGGAAGGAAACCGTGCGCACCGCCCAGGGCCGACAGGTGCCCGCAGAGGAGACGGTGTGGATGCGCACACGCGAAGTGTGGATTCACGCCGTCGACCTGGACAACGGCGGCCGGTTCGGGGATTTCCCAGCCCCTGTCCTCGAATCGCTGCTGACCGACATCGTGGGGACGTGGCGCACCAGGGGCGACGGCGCGAATCTGGTCCTCGCGGTCGACTGCCGCGAACCCATCCCGGTAGGCGACACCACTGCGGCGCCGACGACCATCACCGGCACGCTGCCCGCCGTGGTCCGCTGGGCCGCGGGACGCGGCGCCATCGGCGTTCAGTCGGAAGGCTCGCCGCCTCACGTCGTTCCCACGGCACCACGCTGGCTGTGAACCGAGCGATCCGCCCGCGGTCACGATGGGACGAGAACTTTGCGACTCGCCGATATCGGCGCGGGCGGGAGAATTGATGCGTCCACGACACCCGGAACGGCGTCGTGCGCCCCGCCTGCGCGACCGACCCCAACACTGCGGATAACGCAACCGTTGGATACCTCGCCGGCCCGACGGTCCTAAGGCGGCGTTGTCCGGTGGCGCCGGTCGCGACGATGTCACAGCGACCCTGGGTCACGAATCGCGCCCGTTGACCAGTGATCTTGGCGACCCAGTGCACAACGCTGTCGGAAGATACGATGACGGGACCCGAGACGGCGAGGAGGGATCGTTGGGCACCGTGCCACACGACCCGTCGCCAACCTCCGCCGTGGCCGACGGCTCCGAACGGAAGGGGCAGCGGACTCGCCGGCGAATACTCGAGGCCGCCCGCGGGGTCTTTGCCGAGGTCGGCTACGAACGCGCCACGATCCGCGGTATCGCCGAGGCGGCGGACGTCGACAAGTCCTCGATCAACAAGTACTTCGGGACCAAACGTGCACTGTTCATCGAGGCCGTTCACTGGGACATTCCGATCGTCGAAATGACCACGGCCAGCAGCGCCACGACCGCTGAGAACTACGCGCGGTCCATGCTTACTGCGTGGGCTTCCGATCCGAACAGTCCGATGGCGGTGTTGCTGCGTACTAGCATGACTAGCGAAGATGCAGCGGAGATACTTCGCGGGCACATCACCTCGCACGCCATCGACGTCATCGCCGCAAGCATCGATTCGCCGGACGCGCGGCTTCGCGCGGCTTTGGCCGGCGCCGCGATGATGGGCATTGCCACGCAGCGATTCATCCTGCGTATGCCTGATCTCGTCACCGCCGACGTGGACGCAATTCTTCGGCTCGTTGTTCCCCTTCTCACCTCATTACTCGACGTCGACTAACTAACCGGGCGACACCGGCGCAGACGAGGAAGCATCGGCCGCCAGGGGCCCAGTGCGGGGCCGATGCGGCGCGATGCTCGCATCAGCTCCGCGCCCACGCCCCTTGGCGTACAACACTTCTTGCCCAGACCTTGCTTGTGGCCCATCCAGACCGCCAGGGGTGGCTTCGGACTGGCCAGGAGAAGGGGACCGAGCCCGCACGGCGAGGTCGGATTTCCTTGCCGCGCCGCAGATGACACCGGCCCGCTAGCCGCGCCCTACTCCAGAAAAGTAGACAACCGTTGGAAAATCGGGCACAGTGTTCCGCGTCGGTCGGGCCGCCGTTCACCTACATCAGACGGGATGACTCCGTGACAGAAGCGCACATGGATTAGGAGAGCATCTACCAACGGGATGTATTGCCGCCGTGGAGCATAGGGGCCCCTCAGCCGGAGCTCGCCGCGTTGATCGATCAGGGCGAGGTTCGGGGGGACGTCCTCGACGCCGGGTGTAGCCACGCCGAACTGTCAATGGCATTGGCCGCACGTGGCTACACCGTCGTCGGCCTCGACGCCAGCGGCACCGCGATCGCCGCGGCTACCAGGGCCGCGGCCGAACGCGGCTTCACCACTGCGTCCTTCGCCCGAGCCGACGTCACCGACTTCGCGGGCTACGACGAACGCTTCACCACGGTAATGGACAGCGGTTTGCTGCACGCCCTGCCCGCGGACCGTCGGCGACGGTACATGCAGTCGATCCACCGGGCTGCTGCCCCCGGCGCCGCACTGTACGTCCTCGCCGCCGCCCGGCGGCCAGGAGCCGCCGACCAACCAGGCCCCCACAGCTTCACCGAGGACGAACTGCGCGACACCGTCGCCACACTGTGGACCGTGGACTGGGTGCGGTCGGCCGCGCTCTACGCCAACGGTCTCGACGGAAGCCGGGTCGCCGGCGCCGACAGCACCGCGGACGGTCACGTGAAGCTGCCGCGACTTCTTCTCGCCGCACACAAGTCGTAGCCCAGGCGAGTCACCACGGCGGCCGTCTCCCACAGCCGAGAACCCGAACTGCGGCCTCGGCTGTGACACGGTCTGCTCGGTCAGTCGTGGTGACGCCAGGCAGTGCGGGGGCACGATCGGTCAGTCACGATCGGCCTTATCGTCTGCTCTGCGCAACCGCGGCACGTACCGCGGGCACGATTTCCTCGGCGAAACGCCTGGTCTGCGTGAGGTCGTCGTCGGGGGCGCCGAAGATGAACGTGTCCATGCCGGTGTCGACGGCCAGCGTTGCCAACTCGTCGGTCCACTGTGAGACCGTTCCTCTGAACGGGTCGCCGGACTCTCGCTCGGTGATCTCGCCGAAGACGTTGTACGCGCGGATGATTGACGCCGGGTCGCGCCCGGCGTCGGCCGCGCCGCGGTCGATCTGCTCGTTCATGCCGGGCAGTGCCTCCGGCGGGAAATACGAGTTCGACGGCAGCCAGCCGTCGGCGTGCCCACCGAGGTACCGCAGAAGCTTGGGCCCACCCACACCGAGCCAGATCTGCATGTCGTGGGCGGGCTGGGGTCCGGGGTGCACGCCGTGCAGTCCATAGATCTCCCCGGCGTACTTGACCGACCGCTCGCCCGACCACATGAGCCGGGTCACCTCCACCGCGTCGCGCAGCGCCTGGGCGGCCTCGCCCGGCGTCCGCCGCGGCCCGCCCATGGCAACGATCGCGTCCCAGAATGCTCCCGCGCCCAGGGCCAACTCCACCCGCCCGCCGGAGATGACGTCCAGGCTCGCCGCCGTCTTGGCCAGGACCGCCGGGTTGTGCAGCGGAAGGTTCGCAACGTCGGGTACCACCCGTACCCGCTCGGTGCGGGCCAGCAGGGTGGCGATGAACGCCCACGCCTCGAAGAAGTGCTTCTGGTAGGGATGGTCCTGTACGCCGATGAAATCCAGCTGTTCATCGGCGATCTCGGCAATGGCATAGCTGTTGGCGAGCAGGTCCGGACTCGGAGTCACGAACACCCCGAATTGCAGTTCTCGTCCGTAGTCGGTCATGTCTGGTCCTTTCACTCATCTTCGTCTCTGCGGGCCACGGGATCGTGACCTCGCGCTGCGCGTCACGGTGCGCGTCTTGCGACCGTTGATCGCGCCGGCACCGACGTTCACTCATCGGCCTGATCGTCGGCGACGCGGATCAGCGCCCTGCCGGCCGCGGCGCCTGCCTCCACGGCCAGGTGCGCCTCGACGGTCCGCGCGAGCGGAACCACCAGACCGATCCTGGGTCGAAGACCCCCGTCGCGCAGACAGGCGCCGATGTCGGAGACGGCGGCCGCCTTTCCCTGCGCAGGCACCGTGTACACGTAGACGAAGCGCACCGCGGCGTTGGCGACCATCGCCCGCACCATCGGGAGACGGACCTCGTCCGACGGGGACGCGGTGGCGTAGGCGCTGATGACACCGCCGTCGGCCAGTGCGGCGAGATCGACATCCAGATTCTCGTTGAGGGCGACGTCGACGATGCGATCGGCTCCGCGGCCTCCGAGCGCCGTTCGCAGGTTCGCCGTGTCCATACTTGCGGTGACCAGTACCGACTCGGCGCCGGCCCGCCGGGCGGCATCCACCTGCTCGGCCCGGCGCACCGTCGCAACCACTTCGGCGCCCCTCCAGGTCGCGAGCTGGATGGCTGCGGTGCCCACGGCCCCTGCTCCCCCGTGCACCAGAACACGCCGACCTTCGAGCCCCCCGTCGGCGAACAGACATCGGTGCGCGGTCATCGCCGGCACCCCCAGAGTGGCACCAACCTCGAACGAGACCCCCTCGGGCAGTGGCACGGCGTTCTGCGCGGGCACGGCCACGTACACCGCGGCCGTGCCTGCCGCCCTGCCCGTCTGAGCCTCGTAGATCCACACCCGCTGGCCGATGCGCTCGGGCGTGACGCCCGCGCCGACCGCCTCGACGACTCCCGCGCCGTCCTGGTGCGGGACGACCCGCGCGTACCGCATGGGCCCCGTGAACCCGGTCCGATTCTTGACATCACTCGGGTTGACTGCCGAGACGTGCACGCGGACGAGCACCTCGCCTGCGCCGGCTCGGGGACGAGGCAGATCGCCGAACCGCAGGACATCCCCTGCCGGGCCCTGACTGTCGTAGTAGATGGCGCGCACGCCACTCCCCTCTCCCTATCCGGTGTTCTGAAACGGCTCCGCGACAGCGCCTTCGTCGACCCACCATTTCCGGTGGTCACCGCAAACGCGCTGCCCGATTGAGCCGTTCACTGATCTCAGGACACGCGATGCTCACACGCCGAGCTGCGCGGGGATGGCGGCCATGTCGGCCAGGTCCCACACGTCGGCGAACAGGCCGTTCTCCACCCGGTAGACGGTGAACTGCGCGATCGCCACGCGGCGATTCGTCGCCGACACACCGAGATAGGTGCCGCGGTGGGTACCGGTGACGGTGAAGTGCAGCGAGACGAGGGCTCCGTCGATCGCGAGATTGCGCACGTCCCAATGCCAGTCCGGGAACGCGGCGAAGATCGGAGCGAACTGCGCCGCCACGGTATCGCGCTCAATCGCAATGTCGTTGACCCGAATCGCCGGTCCGTAGAAGGTCGTCATCCGGTCGAGGTCATGAGCGTTGCACGCGTCCAGATACGCGCTGTACAACTCTTCGAGCTCGGCGCGCGTGCTCATCGACCGTCTCCTTTCCGCTGCCGGAGCGCGAACGGATCCGGCATCACCGCATCCACCCGCCCGCGACGTCGAGGGTGGAGCCGGTGATGTACGACGCCTGCTGCGACAACAGGAAACAGACTGCATCGGCGATCTCCTCGGGCCGCGCGAGCCGGCCCAGGGCGTTCATCGAACGAGTCACGTCGTGCGGCGCAACGTCCGCCAGGGCCGGATGGACGTAGTCGGCTCCGTTCTCGGCGGCCATGTCGGTGGCCGTTCCACCGGGAGCGACGGCGTTGATGGCGATGCCCGCCTCGGCCAGTTCCGGTGCCAGGTTGAGCGCCATCGCGGACACCGCGGCCTTACTGGCGGCGTACAGCGTGTGGTGATGCACGGCGATACGGGCACTGACCGACGAGGTCAACACGATGCGACCTCCCGCGGGCATCACTGCCGCCGCGGCCTGCACCGCGAACAACTGGCCGCCGACGTTGGTGCGGAACACCTTCTCGAAATCGTCGAACGTGATGTCGGCCAGCGGGGCGAAGTGTTCGACGCCGGCATTGCTGGCCAGTAGATGCAGGGCACCGAACTCCTCGACGACGTGGGCGACCACATCGGCGATTTGAGCCGGGTCGGTCACGTCCCCACCGAACGCCTCGGCGCGGTGCCCGCGTGAGCGCAGGTCCTCGACGAGTTCCTGGGCGGCGCCGGCGTTGGAGCGGTAGTTGACCGCGACCGTGGCGCCGGCGTCGGCCAGTCGAGCCGCTATCGCGGCGCCGATGCCTCGGCTGCCGCCGGTTACCAGCGCGACGCGGCCGTCGAATGTCGAACTCATATCAGTCTCCTCAGATTTCGATGTCAGGCCGTCGGTACCGCGTCGAGCGCGGGGTAGTCGGTGTAGCCGTGCTCGTCGCCCCCGTAGAAGGTGGCGCGGTCGGGAGTGTTGAGCGGAGCACCTTCGGCGAGGCGGCGAGGCAGGTCGGGGTTGGCCAGGAACGCCGCCCCGAATGCGACCAGGTCGGCGGTGCCGTCCTCGACCAGGCCGACCTCGCCGGGACCGGTGATACTTCCGGGAGTTGCCGGGTTGAGGATGAACGTCCCGCCAAAGCGACGGCGCAGCTCGTTGGTGAAGTCGCGATCACCCACTTCCATGACATGCAGATAGGCCAGGTTCTTCGACGCCAGGCCGTCCACCAGGGCGCGGTACGTGTCGTGATAGTCGTCCTCGTGAATGTCGTTGAGCGGGTTGGCCGGTGAGATGCGCAGACCGACGCGGTCGGCGCCGATGGCGGCCGTCACGGCGTCGACGACGCGCAGTGTCAAGCGGATGCGATTGTCTACTGATCCACCCCACCGGTCGGTGCGCAGATTGGCGTTGGTGGACAGGAACTGATGCAGCAGATACCCGTTGGCTCCGTGCACCTCCACGCCGTCGAACCCGGCGGCAACGGCGTTGCGCGCCGCCTGGGCGAAGTCGAGCACCGTTTGAGTGATCTGCTCCTCGTCGAGTTCTTCGGGAACCACGTAGGGCTGCATGCCGTCGAGGGTGAACACCTCACCTGCCGCAGCGACCGGTGACGGCCCGACGGGTACCCTGCCCGCAGGGAGCAGGCTCGGATGGCCGATGCGGCCGGTGTGCATCAGCTGGGCGAAGATCACACCGCCGTTGGCGTGCACCGCGTCGGTGACCACCCTCCACGCCTGGACCTGTTCGTCGGAGTGCAGGCCGGGGGTGTTCGGATACCCCTGGCCGATCACCGACGGCTGCGTGCCCTCGGTGATGATCAGTCCGGCGCCCGCCCGTTGGCCGTAGTACTCGGCCATGCTCGGGGTCGGGGTCGCGCCGGGACCGTAGGCGCGGCTCCGCGTCATCGGCGACATGACGATCCGGTTCTTCAGTTCGACGCCCCCCACCGCGATGGGGTCGAAAACAGTGCTCATAGCCATTCCCTCTGTCTTGGATGTCGGTCAGGCCACGGGCTCGTGACCTCGTACTCACCGTCGGCTCGGTAATGCCGCCCGGTTACCTGTCCGAACAGGTATCAGCGCGCATTCATTCCCTACCGCCCGCCGCAGTACGTTTCAGCGGTTTTATGGGACGCATCTGTGCAGCGTTTGCTTGACGTCGAAGTAACCTGCCTGAACATGGAACGCGCGTCCCGCCCAGGCGACCCGATTGACGCACCCCTCGATTCCAGCGTCCCCATCCCTGCGGCCGCGCAGAGCGGCCCCATCAGCCACGCCATCTTCCGCGTGGCGCGGTTGCATCGGATGATCGCCGGACACCTGTTGCGCGAGGTGGGACTGCACCCCGGACAGGAGATCGTGATGATGCACCTGTGGCAGGCGGGGCCTCAACGCCAAGCCGACCTCGTGCGCGTGCTCGACTCGGACGCCGCCACCATGGCCAGGACGGTTCGCCGCCTGGAGACCGCCGGTTTCGTGCGCCGCGTCCCCACTCCGGCCGACAAACGGGCCTGGCTGATCGAACCCACCCCCGCGAGCATCGGTCTACGCACGCGAGTTGAGGGCATCTGGGCCCAGCTCGAAGACGCCGCCGTCGGCGGGTTGGGGGCTGCGGATCGCCGGACCATCGAGGAGGATCTCTTGACGTTGGAGACACGACTGAGCCGCGCCGCACACGGCCTGGGGCGCTAGACATCGACCGCACCGGGGCGCGGACCCGTCACACGCCTGCGTCACCGTCGGCGACGCGGATCGACACCCCGCCTGCCGCCGTGCCCGGCTCCGTGGCGAGCTGGGGCATCGGTCGCGGAGACGCTGCTGCGGCGGGCGCAGACGCCGAAGGTGAGGGCATGGCCGGAGCCTACGAAGCGGCACCGAATCCGCCCCGCCGACGAGGCGAAACGCAACCAGAATTAGGTGGTTTTCACCGAGCCGCAGACCTCTCGGTGCGATCTCCATCGAGTGAGACCCCCTGGTAGAGTTTGGGCTCGTGCGCACGGCGGTCCCACCGGGAGCCGGGCGTGGACCGCGCTTCGGGCCGGTGGACTCGGCGTCTCTGGGGCGTTCGGACGAGATCAGCGCGCTCGAGAAGCTGTTGGCCGCCGACACCGGAGCGGCGCGGACGCTGATCATCACCGCAGCGCCGGGTCTCGGCAAGAGCGCACTCCTCGACGAATTAGCCGGTAAATCGGGCGATTTCACCGTCCTGCGAGGCAGCGCATCGGAGTTCGAGGCCTCGTCGCCCTACTCGGCCTTGCACCAACTGCTCAAGCCGAGGTTGCCGCTGGCGTCGAGCCTGCCGGCGCCGTTGCGCGCCTCGCTGGAGACGGCCTTCGGATCCCGACCCGGACGGCCGGATCAGCTCCGGCTCGGGCTCGCCGTCCTGGCGTTACTCGGCTCGGTGAAGCCGACGCTGTGCCTCATCGACAACGCCCAATGGCTCGACGAGGACAGTGCCCGTGTCCTCGCGCTGGTCGCTCGTCGGCTCCACGGGGAATCCGCGGTCATCGTTCTCGCTGTGCGGCCCGATCACCAGCTCGCCTCACTGCACGATCTGCCGTCGCTGTCCCTACCTCCGCTAACCGACACCGGTACGCGGCGGCTTCTGTCAACCGTCCTGCCGATACCGCTCGACGAGTGCGTCACCGACCAGATCGTCGCCGAGTCGCGCGGTGTTCCGGCCGCCGTCGCCACGTTGGCCGCGGGCATCCGCCGGCCGTCCGACCTAGCCGGAGGCTACCTTCTCCCCGCGGTCGTCGACGTTCCCGCGGCGTCCAAAGCCGCTGTCGAGGCATCACTTTCAAGGCTCTCGTCTGCCGCGCGCACTCTGGCCCTGTTGGCTGCAGCGGACTCCACCGGAGATCCGGTTCTCCTGTGGCGAGCTGCGGGCGAGCTCAGCGTCACACGAGCGGACGCGGTTGCCCTCCTCGACGAAGGCCTGCTCGACATCGGCGCTCGCGTCCTTTTCCGGGACCCGCTGTTCCGACCGGCGATCTACCAGCGAGCCGAGCCCGCCGCGCGACGCGCCGCTCACGCCGCCCTGGCTGCCGCAACACCCGAATCCTTCCCCGAGCGGCGCGCCTGGCATCTCGGTCAGAGCACGTCCGGACCGGACGCAGATGTGTCGCTGCTGTTGGAGAGCACCGCGCCAACCGCACGCGCCCGCGGCGGAGTCGCCGCTGCGGCGGCCTTCTACGAACGCAGCGCCGCGCTCGCGGAGGACCCGTCCAGACGTTTCGCCCTCACGATGCAGGCGGCTGTCGCGAACAGTGACGTCGGTAATCTCGACGCCGCAGCGCAACTGAGCGCCGCCGCCCGGTTGCACGCCGATACCGAGACGCAGAACGCCAGAGTGGACGCGTTCCAGGCCTGCGTCGCGTTCTCGCGATCCCGCCGCCCCGAAGCAGCCGGCGAGCTGCTCTCCGCCGCGCGCCGCTGGGCCACGCGGGATCCGGCCGCGGCGACGATCGCGTACTCCAGCGCGTTGGTGGCTGCCTACCTGACCGGTGAATCGGCCAGCGGCACCGTCGGCGCCGAAGAGCTCGTTCTCGATGTCACCACGCGTGCCAGACCCGTCGACGTCGTATTGCCGACGCTGGCCAGCGCACTGTCCGGTGAGCGCGCAGCCGTGGTACCCGCGGCCCGCAGCTCGTTGGCGTCGCTACGCGACCACGCCGACGACCCCGACCAATTCGACCCGGCGTGGGCCTGGATCGTGGGATCGCTGGCGTGGGACGACGAAGCACTGCACGACATCACCGAACGCCAACTGGCCGCCGTGCGACGGGCGGGCAGGAACGCGGCGCTTCCGATGGCCCTGACCTCGCGTGCGCTGGTTCATCTGCAGGGAGGCGAACTCGACCAGGCCGCGGAGTGCGTGGCGGAGGCCCGAGGGTTCTCGACGTCGATACCGGTACTGGTCGAGCTCGGAATCGCAGCCTGGCGAGGCGACCGTCGTTTCGTGGCACGCACCCGCGACGAGCTGTGTCCCCCGGAAGCACGAGAGTTCGACCCGCGGCACGTCGTCGGGTGCGTCTACGCCGAACTCGTTCTGCACAACAGCACGGGCAACCACGCCGCCGCGCTGGCCGCCGTCGACGCGTACCCACCTGCGGACGAGCCCGGTTTCCACGGTTTCGTGCCACCGGAACTGATCGAAGCGGCAGTCCGCGAGGATCGAATGGAGCAGGCCCGCACCGCCTTCGATCGATTGCGCGTGCACGCCGTCGCGGCGTCGACACCGTGGGCACTGGGTATCGAGCGCCGATGCTCGGCCTTGGTCGGGGATCCCGCCGACGCCGAGGCCCGATTCGCTGAGTCCGTGAACTACCTCGCGGACAGCCGGGCGCGTCTGGAGTTGGCGCGTACGCAACTGCTGTTCGGGGAGTGGCTGCGACGACGCCAGCGACGCGGCGAGGCACGCGAGTATCTGCGGCCCGCCTACAAGATCTTCGTGGCCGCCGGTGCCGAGCTGTTCGCCAACCGCGCCGCGCGCGAACTGCGGGCCGCCGGGATCTCCCCACCACAACCACAGTCGACGCCGGGCACCCTCAGCGCACAGGAGTACGCGATCGCGGAGCGTGTCGCAGAAGGCAAAACCTCCAAGGAGGTCGCCGGGGAGTTGGTGCTCAGCCCGCGCACCGTCGACGCGCATCTGCGCAACATCTTCGCCAAGCTGGAGATCAGATCCCGCCGCGAAATCCGCGGCGCGCTGGAGTCAATTCGGCGCAGTCGCATGACGTGACGAGATGTCAGCTGTCCTTCGAAGTGCCGTCGACGGTGCCGATGAGTACACGTCCCCCCCTTCTCCTCCACGTGGTGTTTTAGCGCCTGGTTATCGGGGCCCACCATCGGATCGCTGCTCGGGCCGTGTCCTCACCCACAGCAGAGCCGCCGCCGCCATCAGCGCGCACACCGTCATCACCACCGCCATCGGTACGGCCGTCGCATCGCCGGCCAACCCCACCAACGGCGCCACTACGGCCGCCAACGCTTACTGCACCAATCCGATGAGCGCCGAACCCGTTCCGGCGGTCTGTCGGGTCCGATCGAGCGCCAGCGACGTCGCATTCGCCAGGATCAGCCCCAGGCTGGCAACAGCACACCACAACACCGGCAGCACCAGTTCGATGACCGGATCGGTGACGATCACCAGCAGGACCAACGATGAAAAGAACACCAGCAGTGCCACCCCGACCGACAGCAACCTCACCTGCCCGAACCGCCCGACGATCCTGGCGTTGAGAGCGTTGGCCCCGAGGAGCCCGATCGCGTTGGCGGCTACCGCGATTCCGTTCGCCAGCGGAGACAGACCCAGTACGTGCTGCATCACGAACGGCGACGCCGATATGAAGGCGAACATCGTCGCGAACGCGAAACCGAACGTCACCACATACCAGGGGTACGCCCGATCGAGCAGGACCGTGCGACCATCGCGCAGCAGCGCCCCGAAGCCACCCCGCACCCTGCGCTCGACCGGAAGCGTCTCGGTCAGCACCGCGGTGGAGCCCACCAGCATCACCACGGCCAGACCCGACAGAATCCAGAACACGCCGCGCCAGCCGATCAGGTTCGACGTCGCACCGCCGATCAACGGCGCGAGCACCGGCGCAGTGCCGTTGATCATCATCATGAGGCTGAAGACGCGGGCGGCCGCCGGCCCCTCGGCCCGATCCGCGACCACCGCCCGGCTGAGCACGACACCGGCCGCGCCGCCCAGCCCCTGCAGGAATCGGCACACCGTCAGCATCTCCACCGACACCGCCAGTGCACACGCAACGCTCGCCACGACGCACAGCGTGTTACCCGCCAGCATCAGCGACCGCCGACCCCGGTGATCCGACAGCGGCCCGACCAACTGGCCGAGGGCCAAGCCGACCATGAAGGCGGTCAAAGTGAGCTGCAGCGCCGATGCGGATGTGCCGAGTTCATCGGCCATCGCAGGAAACGACCGCAGGTACATGTCCACGGACAACGGGCCTACGGCGGTGAGCAGGCCCAGCACCGCCAACCAGGACGCCGGCACCGCGGCCGGCACGCGGTCGTCGCCACTCATTCGAGCGGGATGACCGTCCCGCGCTCGGCCTCGGTGCGGGGACCGAAGTACCGCCGTTCGGACTCCTCGATGGGCACGTCGTTGATGCTGGCCTCGCGGCGGCGCATCAGCCCGACGGTGTCGAACTCCCACAGTTCGTTTCCATAGCTTCGCCACCACTGCCCCGACTCATCCCGGCACTCGTACTGGAAGCGCACCGCGATGCGATTGCCGTGAAAGTCCCACAGACTCTTGCGCAAGGCGTAGTCACGCTCGCGCCGCCACTTCTCGGTCAAGAACGCGACGATCTGGTCGCGGCCGGTCACGAACTCGCTTCGGTTGCGCCACACACAATCCGGCGTGTACGACCTGCTCACTCGGTCCGGGTCACAGCTATTCCAGGCGTCTTCGGCTGCCTGCACCTTCACCAACGCCGAGTGCTCGTCGAACGGCGGGAATGGCGGGCGGGACACATCGACGGGCACGGCGACGACCTCCTCATATGACCGACCGCGCTCGTCAGCGGCCGAACACGGCAAGTGTCGCCGCCAAGACCACGTCCCGGAAACGACGAAGTTCAGATAACTGCAATCGGTGGTGACGATCGATGGGAGCCGTCACACACCGCAACCGGTCGGCCACTCGGTAGAAATCACCTACGTTCGGCGTCGGCGACCCGTCAGCCGCCGCGCCCTGGCCTAGGGTCACGATTCGTGCAACGGCGCAGCGGCAGTAGCGAGAAGCTCCCCAACAACCCGGCTCCTCGGAGACACACCCGCCGCGGTGGGTTCCTCCTCGCCACACTCATGGCCGCGGCGTGCGTCACAGCCGTCCCGTCCGCGGCGAGCGAACCCGACTGCAGCGACGTAGCCGTCGTCTTCGCACGGGGTACAAACGAGGCACCGGGCGTCGGCGAGGTCGGGCAGGCGTTCGTCGACGCCCTGCGAACGCGACTACAGGGCAGAACGGTCGACGTCTACGGTGTCGACTACCCAGCGTCATACGATTTCGCGACGGGTGTGCAGGGAGTCATCGACGCCAGCCACCGTATCGAGTCAACCGTCGCCGCATGCCCGCAATCCCGGATCGTCCTCGGCGGATACTCCCAAGGCGCCGCGGTCGCCGGCTACACGGTCATCGATTCACTTCCTCCCGGATTCGTTCTGCCTGAAGGCCTTACGGGTCCGATGCCGCCGACGGTCGCGCCGCACGTGGCGGCAGTGGTGATGTTCGGGACACCGAAGCCGTGGGTGGTCAATCTCCTGGCCAGTCAAGCGCCCCCCATGAGCATCGGTCCCGACTACACCGCCAAGATGCTCCAACTCTGCGCACCCCGCGATCCCATCTGCGACGCCGGAGGCCTCGACCGCGCGGCACACCACGCCTACCTGGACAACGGCATGATCGACCAAGGCGCGGATTTCGCCGCGCGGGCCATCTGAACGTGATGAGACTCGATCGAAGGACGGCATTCACCTTGAAGGGATTCATCGGCGCACTCGATCGCAGCCATGTGAATCTGTGTCTTCCGCTCGGTCGCAGGGTGTTCCACACTGTCGGTGTGTCAACGAGTTCGGTCTCCATCAGACGCCGGTCAGTCGCAGGCACACTCACGGTGTCCTTGTTTTGCATTGCCGCGCCACTCCTTTCGGCCACGGGAGCCGCCGCCGAACCGCCACCACTGCCGCCATCGCAGCCTCGCGTCCCCGGCAGCCAGGGCGCGCCATACGGGCCACTGCAGACAACGACGCCGGCCTTTGTCAACGGCCCGCCCCGACTCTGGTCCGGTCCAGGGGGCGTCGCGGCCAGCGCTCTTTCGGATTTGGGTGGGCCGGTCGCCGGGATGCCCAACGAGCGACCGGTACCGGCCGTCCGGATCGCTGTAGGCCTCGCGGGACCCCAGGGCGCCGTCGGCGGCACCACACTTTCCGACCTCGACCCCGGCGCCTTAGCTCCGGTGGCGCCCGCCCAGCCCGAGCGCCCGTCATTGGGACCCTCGGTAGGTGTCGACCTGGCGGGACCGCAATCGCCGCCCGTCGCGATCGGATCAGGCACATGACCGCGTCGATCGCGATCGCAATACGCTGCACTGTAACCGTCATGGCGATCGCCATCATTTCGGCCGGCGCGGTAGTTGCGACCGGCCCAGCGCGAGCCGAAGTCAAGACGATGGCGTCCAAGACCGATTCCAAATTGACACGTGGCGGCAACAGCTTGACGCTGACGTTGGCCAACGAGACAGTGAACTCCGTGCCTAACCTGGCGGCGGCCGCCAACTCCCGAGAAGCATTCGTCTCGTACGAGGCCACGGCCAATGTCGGCGCCGGGCAATTGCCCATCACTGACAGCTTCTTCGTGGCTGGCTACCAATTAGGTTGTCAGACCGATGTTTCCAGCGGATTGCAGCTCGGCGGTGCGGGTGCCATCGCGCCGACCGGCTCCGTCGGACTCACCGCCGCCGGACCCGGCGTCAACGCCGGACTGGGCGGCGGCCTCACTGGGTATCTGCAGACCAATCTCCAACCCGGGGTGATCCTCGACCTTCCCATGGCCAGCATGCCCTTGAGTCCCGGAGGTCTGGGCATGCTCGACGTGACCAACGTGCACGTCAAGGCGGACGCGTGCGGCGGCCCGGTCACGATCAGATCGTTCGCCTACGTCCGCATCGGCACCGATGTCGAACGCTCCGAATTCGCCGTATACGGCGACCCCGTACAGATCTAAACAGCCACCGAAAATACGTTTCACCACAGTGGTGACTCGAAGTCCCCATACCTCATGGGAAGCAATGATGGGAGCAGCAATGTCCAGCACCTCGTATCCAGCCGTACGACTCGACCGCACCCGCGCGGCAATGGTGTTCATCGACCACCAGGCCGGTCTGTTACTCGGAGTACAGGATCACGACAAGGAGGAGCTGCGCCGCAACGTGATCGCCCTTGCGCTCATCGCCAAGGCGTTCCACGTGCCCGTCATCATGACCACCAGTGCCGACGACGGCCCCAACGGGCCGATCATCGCCGACCTGTCCGATGCGGCCCCCGACGCGGTGATCGTACGCCGACCCGGAGAGATCGACGCCATGGACAATCCCGATTTCGCTGCGGCGCTGCGCGATAGCGGTCGCGATCAACTGATTCTCTCGGGCATCAGCACCGACGTCTGCGTGTCGTTCGTGGCCCAGTCGGCCGTGGCAGCGGGATATGGTGCGTGGGCGGTTACCGACGCCTCGGGCACGTGGAGCACCCTGGCAGCCGACGCCGCCTGCGACCGGATGGCGCGCGCCGGCGTAACACTGACGAGCACGGTCGCCGTCGCCGCAGAACTGCTCGGCGATTGGCGGACCGAGGGCGGCGAGGCTATCGCGGGAATCTTCGGCAAGTACGCCATCCCTGCGTACTCGTCACTGCTCGCCTTCACCGGCGCCTAGCCCGGCGATGGCCCCGCGTCATTCGGATCGCCCGACTTGGCCCAACCGGGTGGAATCGCAGCGGGGTCATCGCGTGCCATGCTTATGAAGCGGTTGACCGCCTGGGTCGGTGCGCGATCCGGAATCCACTGCAGTGTGTAGGGCACGAAACGCGGCATCGTCACCGGACGCACCACGGCGGCCATACCCTCATCGACAATCGAACCGGTCGTCAAGATCCAGTCGACGTCGGTCTGCGCCGGCCACGTCGCCGCCGAGACGTGGTTATCGTCCAGCTCGACCGTACGTGGCGAAATCCGCGCTGCTGCGAGTGCCTGCCGCTGCGCCTGCACCCATGCCGGGAAGAGGAAGTCACTCTGGATGCCCATAGTCTCGTGGGCGAGCTCAGTCAGGTCCAGCTGCGGCAGGTGCGCGAGCCGGTGTTCGGGCCGGACGCTGGCGAGCAGCGGCTCAGCGCAGATGACCTCGCTAGTGGCGTACGGAGGATCGGGAACGACCCCGCAGGTAATGGCGACATCGACCGACTCATCTACCAGCGCTTCCTGCAGATGGAACAGCCACATCCGCGTGACGATCACCTCGACATCTGGGGCGTGCGAGTGCAGCACTTCCCGCAGATGCTTCGCCAGGATCGGGGCAGCCAGCGGCGTGATCCCCAATCTGACCGTTCCTGCCTCGCCCTGCGCAATGCGCTGCACCGCAGCCCCGGCAACAGCGACCTCGTTGAGGATGATCTTCGCTCGATCGAGCAGATCGGCGCCTGCCGCAGTGAGCGCCACGCGCCGGGTGTTCCGTGTCAGCAGCGCGGTCCCCATCTCCCGCTCCAGCCGCCGCATCATGTCACTCAGCGTCGGCTGCCCAATGCCCAACCTCTCGGCCGCCCGTCCAAAGTGCAGTTCAGTGGCAACGGCCACGAAGGCCTCCAGTTGACGCAACTCCACGCCCCCATCGTAGATAAGCCAGCGCAGATCACTTTCACGTTGGTGGCGGTGCCGCGGGGTGACGTTCGACAGCATTAGTGCCTACTGCGGGCACCACCGCCCGTGGAACCGCCGCGCCTGCTCGATGCCGTCGTCTGGCCCGCCGAAGTCGACGGTTCCATCCCGCCGTCGGTGAGTAGATTCCGTGAGCGTTTGAGTCCATAGCAATCTGGGCCCCAGGATCGCGCCCTCATCCGCCGCGTCGGACAGCGTCGCGCACCCGAAGGGAACCCGGCGGGCGTCCAAAGGCCGACAACCTCCCCGACACCGTCAGCCGACTCACTGCGACGGCCTCAGGGCTACCGCGCCGAGCGAGTGGAGCGGTCCACCTACCCACCACGATCGAGCCGAGTGATCACGCGCGATCGGTGGTGGCGCAACCGTCGCCGACTACGGTCTGCACTCGACCGATTGAAGACCCGAACCCCCACTTCCGTTCACCCGTAGTCACTCGGGCGCGATTCGCGCGTCATCCGTAGTGGACTTGGTCACCGAGACGATCTGATGCTTCATCAGCGGCTGTTCACTCTGAGCGCTGAAGTCGCCTAACGCGCAGAGCACGTTCAGCTCGGGCATGTAGCCGCACACGTTGCCTGCGGGGATGTCGTATTCGACCGCCCGGTACCCCCACACGGTGCGGGTGCTGCCGTCGCGGGCGTAGCTGGTGATGTCGATGAGGTCGAACTCGGCGAGTCCTCGATCGGTCATATCGGCGCTGTTCATGAACAGCAGGGTTCGGAGATTGCGCACCCCGCGGTAGCGGTCGTCGTCGGAGTAGATCGTGGTGTTCCACTGATCGTGGGATCGCACCGTCGACAGCATCAACCGATCCGGCGGCGGGCACGCGTCGGGCAGCGGCGACGCCGCGAACTCGGCCCTGCCGGAAGGGGTGAGGAACACCCGCTCTCGCGCGGGTTGGCGGATGCGGAATCCCAACGGCATTCGGACCCGACGATTGAAGTCTTCGAAGCCGTCGAGGACCGCCGCCATGGTGTCTCGGATGCGGTCGTAGTCCTGCACGTAGAATTCCCATGGAGTGGTCGACTCCGGCAGTGTCGCCCTGGCCATGCCCGCGAGGATCGCGCACTCGGACTCCAGATCCGGCGACGGCGGTTTCCGGCTGCCGCGGGACAGATGAACCATGCTCATCAGGTCCTCGACGCTGACGCCCTGCTCGCCGCTGTGTTGGACGTCCTTCTCCGTTCGGCCCAGGCACGGCAGGATGAGGGCCTTGCGGCCGTGCACGAGATGGCTGCGGTTTAGCTTGGCGCTGACCTGAACGGTCAACTCGCAGTTGCGCAAAACCTTCGAACGTGGCGGCGGTGTCGGGTGCGGCGAGGCTGAAGTTGCCGCCCATGCTGACGAACATATTGACTCGGCCCGTCCGCATCGCCTCGATCGTGGCGACCGTGTCCAGGCCGTGCTCCCTGGGCGAGGAGATCCCGCAGACCTCGTCGAGTCGATCGAGGAACGCCGCAGTCGGCCGGTGGTCGATGCCGCATGTCCTGTTGCCTTGCACGTTGCTGTGCCCGCGGACCGGCGACGGCCCGGCGCCCTCGCGTCCCAGATTGCCGCGCAGCAGAAGAAGGTTGACGATCTCGCGTACGGTGTCGACACCGTGTTCCTGCTGTGTCAGGCCGAGGCACCAACTGATCACGGTCCGGTCTGATGCCATGTACGTGTCGGCCAACGCTCGGATGTCACTTTCCGAAACCCCCGACTGCTCAACGAGTTCCGGCCACTGCGTGCCCATCACAAGATCGCGGTACGACCCGAAGTCGGCGGTGTGATTCCTGATGAAGTCCCGGTCGATTGCCGTGGGATCGTCCTGTGACCGCTCGAGAACCGCCTTGGCCACTCCACGCAGGAGCGCCAGATCCCCGCCGATACGCGGCTGCACGTTCATCGTTCCGGTGCTGGTCGCGTGGAAGGTGCCCATCGCGAGGAACTCGTGCGGGACGATGGTGCGCCGTGACGCCGCCTCGACCATCGGGTTCACGTGCACGATGCGCGCGCCGCGACGGTATGCGTCGGCCAATGCGGTCAGCATCCGCGGGGCGTTCGACGCGGCGTTGACCGCCATCACGATCAACAGGTCCGCGCGATTCCAGTCGCCGATGTCGCAGGTGCCGTTGCCTGTTCCAAGCGACGCCTGCAGCGCCCGACCCGTCGCCTCGTGGCACATGTTCGAGCAGTCCGGCAGATTGTTGGTACCGAACTCACGCACCCACAACTGATAGAGGAAGGTTGCCTCATTGGACAGGCGGCCCGAGGTGTAGAACGCCGCCTCGTGCGGACTGTCCAGGCCTCTGAGGTGCTCTCCCACCATGGCGAACGCGTCGTGCCAGGAGATCGGCACGTACGTGTCACTGTCGGCGTCGTAGCTCATGGGCTCGGTCAGCCGGCCCTGGTCTTCGAGGGAAAATCGGTCCAGCTCGACAGCTCGGTCACGGTGTGGGCGGCGAAGAACTCCCGGTCGACCTTCTTGCGCGTCATCTCCCACGTCACGTGTTTGATGCCGTTCTCGCAGATGTCGAGGTGCAGCCCGTTGCGGTCGTCGGGCCATGCACAGCCGGGGCAATCGAATCCACCGTCCTCATGGTTCATCTGCAGCATCGCGCGTGGTCCACGAAACGGTTCCCGCGCCCGCGCGACGACACGCGCGACGCTGCGGGCAGCTCCCCAACCGGCAGCCGGCGCGTCGTCGTCCTTCTGGGCGAACGCACCACCCCGGTTCGGCGCTCGGCCAGCCGCTGGCGAGCCCGGCGCACCGCGACCCAAGTCGTCGCCAGGTGAAACGCGTTGTATCACAGGCGTATCGACCTCCCAAGCCGAAGCGGTGCGAATAGTCCCGAAGGCAGATCAAGACAGCCCCGTCTTCACTGCAGCCTAGCGCCGAGGCGGCGCCTCGCAGTTCCAGTCGACTCGGTGATAATCACCTATATCGGCCAACGCCGCCGCGGTGCAACACAGGCTGGCGGGATGCTCCCGAGCCACTTGGCGCTGGCTGCTCATCAAGAGATCAGCAGGCAACTGTTCGAATACGCACTCGCCTCAGACAGCGGTGACTGGCCGCGGTTGGGCGAGCTGTTCACCCACGGCCGCTTCTTCTTCGCCGATGCCCCCGGCAGTGAGGCGGTGATCCGTTGGGGCGAAGCAACAGTCAAGGACACAGCAGTCACTCAGCACGCTATCTCGACCGTTTCGATCGAACTCGACGATGTCCAGGCCCCTGGCGCGGCGCGGGTCCGCAACTACCTCAGCCTGTCCGCCCTCGACGGTGCAGGTGTGGCGCAACTGGTCTCGGCGTCCTGGTTCGACAACGGATTCGAACTCCTGGACGGAATATGGCGGTGGAGGACTCACCAAATCCATCCCATCTTCCGCGGTGACTGGACACTGATCCACCGAAGTCAACAGTTCCCACCGCCCCTGGACTGAGGAGGGGGGAGTTTGTTTCGACACCACGGCCACATTCGTCGTCCACCACCTTTTAGTCCGCCTCCTGCCGTCGCCACCCTCAACGCACCGTCACCCCAAGCCGCCTCGCCTACCACCGCACCCGCCACCAGCCGTGCCCTCCGCAGCCCCGTTTACACCCCGCCGACTAACCACACGCTTCTTGCCGCTAGGTAGCAACTCAACCGAACGACTCTAAATATGGATAACGAGTGTTTTCCACAATCGCTATGTCACGTAACTTCGGTGCGAATGTCGGCTCCGGTTGAAAAGTGAGCAGGTGGTTCCGGGGCGGGTTCTAGTCAACGTCGCAACACCGACGGACTTTCTGAGGCTAGTTGGGTGGCGAATAGGTCCGCGGGACAATGAACTACCCCAGGTTTTGTTCCTACTCGGGTGCGAGGGCCGGGGTTGGCTGGCTCGCGGGGTGTGAGGTGCCGGTGAGGGCGGCCTCGTACTCAGCTGGTGGAACGTAGCCGAGGGTTTCGTGCAG
>NZ_JBYVYK010000045.1:0-51498 GCF_058148405.1 Mycobacterium sp. DHQP2018-32-09
GACGGGGCCGCGGCAGGCCCGCCGGGCCGTTGCGGCGCGGGCGCCGGCGCGCAACCGGCGACGGTCACGGCGCCCACCAGCAAGGCAGTCACCCCGCCAGAGATCGTGCGGCGCAATGTGTTCGCCCCCAGGGTCTGCGTCTTCCGGCAACGGAACTCTGCCACCACACCACGTACAGTAGCCAAGGTCGCCGCCACGCAGCGAGGAGCACTTCGTGACCCCCACCCTCACCCGACGCCGGTTGCTGCAGCTGACCTGCACCGGAGCCGCGTTGACCGCGATGTCGGCGGTGCCGACGTCCGCCGCGGCCCCGACCCCGCGCATGTCCACCGCCAGCAGGCAGCTGCTGCAGTCGATGCTCTCGGCCGCCGAGCCGGCCGCCGACGCGAACACCGCGACGCGCACCGATCTCATCTCACGACAGTTCCTCGGCACCCCGTACGGTGCACACACGCTCGTGGGCTCGAGCACCACGCCCGAACAGCTCGTGGTGGAACTGCAGCGGGTGGATTGCTTCACCTTCGCCGACTACGTCGAGGCGCTCAAGCGGGCCGACGACCAGGACGGCTTCGTCTCGGCCCTGGTGACCGTGCGATACAAGGGCGGCGACGTCAGCTTCGCCAACCGCAAACACTTCCTCACCGATTGGGCGGCGACGTCACCCGCGGTGGCCACCGACGTCACGGCCGACCTGTCCGGGGCCGTCGTCCGCACGCAGAAGGCCCTCAACGCCAAGGGTTCCGGTGGGACGTATCTGCCCGGCCTGCCGGTGGTCGCACGCGAGGTGGTCCACGTGCCGAGCGCCGCCGTCGACGCCGACGTACGCAGTCGGTTGCGCACCGGCGACTACGTGGGTTCGTACGCCACCGACGGCGGCCTCGACGTCACCCACGTCGGGATCTTCGTCGATTCCCCCGACGGGCCGGTGGTGCGCCACGCATCGTCGCTCGAGGGCAAGGTGGTCGACACGCCGCTGGCGGAGCACCTGTCGGCGATCCCCGGCATCGTGGTGCTGCGGCCAGCGCTCTGACGTGCGTCGACCCCGCGGCGCGGCAGCGCAGCGGGGTCGAGGCGGGTGAACTAGCGGCAGCTGGCGCCGCCCGTCGACGAACAGCCGCCGTTGGACTGGCCACCGACGACCACCCGGATCAGGTTGCCCCACGCCGTGCCGACGAGGCGCTGCGTGTTGGTGCCCGCCGTGCCCAGGACCTGGCCGGCGTTGGTGCCCGCGGTGCCGACGAACTGGCCGGCGTTGGTTCCTCCGGTCCCGGCGAACTGGTTGAGATTGGTGCCCGCGGTGCCCGCGAACTGGTTGAGGTTGGTGCCCGCGGTCCCCGCGAACTGGTTGAGGTTCGTGCCCACCGTGCCCGCGAACTGACCGACGTTGGTCAGCGCCGATCCGATGTTGGGCGCCGGGGCGTCATCGGCGAGCGCCAGGCCGGCGGGCGCCGCGACCAGCAATGCACCGGCAGCGAGAGCACCCACTGCCATGCGCGTGCCGAAATTGTTGCGTACGTTGAAACCCATCAGTTTGCCCATGATCTTGAAATCCTCCCCAAGCCGGTTCGCGAAGCGATGCTGTGCGTACTGTTCTTGCAGTTTGTCAGCTAGTTCGGAGTTAACTGACGAAAGTGAGCATAGCCCCGGAATCGGCGTATGGGAATTGCTCGAGCAAAATTTGCCATAGCAAATCCGCGACCGGTTCGCGGTCGCGTTCGCGTTGCCTACAGCAAACTAGGAAAGGAGACCCGCACCGGCGGCGGCACGGGTGTGGGTGATGGTCGGCGCGTTGTAACCCGCGGCCGCCATTGCGGCCGGGATCGCCGCGGTCACCTCGGCGACCGCTCCCTGGGGGACGAGGGCGATGACGCAGCCGCCGAAGCCGCCGCCGGTCATCCGGGCCCCGAGGGCACCCGCGGCCACGGCCGTCTCGGCGAGCAGGTCGAGCTGCGGCGTGGTGATCTCGAAGTCGTCCCGCATCGACGCGTGCGACGCGTTGAAGGCCTCCCCCACCGCCGCCAGATCCCCGCTGCGCAACGCGGCCACCACGTCCATTACCCGCGCGTTCTCCGTGAAGACGTGCCGCGCCCGCCGGGCGTCCACCGGATCGGCCACCCGGTGCAGCGCGTCGAGGCCCCACTCCTGGGCCGCCCGCAGGGAGTCGACACCCAGGGCGGTGGCTGCGCGCTCACACGACCGGCGGCGCGCCGCGTACTCCCCGCCCGCGTGCTGATGCGGCGCGCGGGAATCCACCAGTAGCAGCGTCATCCCGCGGGCAGTCGGATCGAACGGCACCTCGGCGACCTCGACGCTGCGGAAGTCGACCAGCAGCGCGTGCCGTTCGAGGCCACGCAGCGACGCCAACTGATCCAGCAGACCCGTTGGTGCGCCGACGTAGTCGTTCTCGGCGCGCTGGGCGATGCGGGCCATGTCCACGGGCGCCAGCCGCTCACCGGTGGCCGCCAGCATGGCCCCGAGCACGGCGCACTCCAGTGCGGCCGACGACGACAACCCCGAACCGACGGCCACGTCACTGGTGATGGTCATGCGACCACCGACGGTGGCGTGGCCGGCCTGCCGCAACGCCCACAGCACGCCCGCGACGTAGGCGCCCCAGCCCGTCACGTCGCCGGGCGTCGTGGAGGCGGCGACCACGACGTCGTCGGGCTCGCCTGCGCTGTGCACGCGCAACTGCTCCCCGCCGTCGGGGTCGAAGGCCACGACGGTGCGCTCCGGCAGGGCGATGGGCAACGCGAATCCGAGGTTGTAGTCGGTGTGCTCGCCGATCAGGTTGATGCGTCCCGGCGCGGAATACACGATGGTCACCGCGCGACCTCCCGTAGTCGGGCGGCGACGCTCTCCGGCGTGACGTCGCCGATGAACGCGTCCATGGCCGACTCCGAGCCGGCGAGGAACTTCAGCTTCGTGGCGCTGCGCCGCACCGACATCAGCTCCACGTGGAAGTAGCCCTCGGCCTGTTCGGCGTCGTCGGGACGATACTGGTGCAGCGCCGAGATGTACGGCAGTGCCGTCGGATACAGCCGGTCGAAGCGGCCCAGGACGTCCAGGTACACCTGCACGAAGGCGTCGATCTCGGCATCGTGCAGCTCCAGCAGGTTGTGCACCCGGCGATTCGGATAGACGTGCACCTCGACGGGCCAGCGTGCGGCGAACGGCACGAACGCCGTGACGAACTCGTCGTGCGCGACGATGCGCGCACCGTCGGCGATCTCGCGGTGCAGCAGGCCGTCGAACAGGTTGGCGCCGTGCGCGGCGCGGAACGCCTGCGCCTGGCGCAGCATGGTGGCCGTGCGCGGCGTCAGGTACGGGTAGCCGTAGATCTGACCATGCGGGTGCGTCAGCGTCACCCCGATCTCCTCGCCGCGGTTCTCGAAGCAGAACACCTGTCGAATACCGTTGCGTGCGAACATGTCTGCCGTGCGATGGCGCCAGGCGTCGACCACCAGGCGCGCATGCGCCGCGGACAGCTGCCCGAAGGACGTGGTGTGATCGCTGGAGAAGCAGATGACCTCGCAGCGGCCCTGGCCGGGAGCGGCGACGAAGGCGTCGACGTGCGGGTCCGGTAGTGCGAAGACACCCCCGCCTGCGGTCACGGCGGCGCCCGACAGGCTCGGGAACCGGTTCTCGAACACCACGACGTCGTAGTCCGGCGCGGGGATCTCGCTGGTGGTGCCCGACGGCCCGGGACACAGCGGGCACTGGTCGGCGGGCGGCTTGTACGTGCGGTCCTGCCGCAAGGCCGCGATGACCACCCACTGCCCGGTCTGCGCGTCGAACCTCAGTTCCGACTGCGCATCCGAGCGCGCAGGCAGTGGTCGCCGGTCGGGCACCGGAGCCGGCGTGTGACCGGGCAGCGCGAAGAACAATTCCTCGCGGCCGTCGGCCAGCGGCCATCGCAGCGGCGCGCTCACGCGGTCACCACCAGCAGCTCGCCCACCCGGTCGGCCACGCGCGAGCGCGTCGTGCCGTCCAACGCGTCGTCGACGACCAGGTGGTCCACCTGGTCGAGCCGGGCGAAGACGCACGAGCCGATCTCGGAGAACTTGGTGTGGTCGGCCACCACCACCAGCGTGGCCGCGATCTCGATGAGGGTCCGATTCGTCTGCGCCTCGGCGACGTTCGGCGACGTCAGACCGGCGGTGACGTCGACGCCGTGGACGCCGAGGAACGTGGCGTCGACGCGGAACGAGGCCAGCGCCGTATCCGCGACGGGACCCACCAGGGCGTCCGACGGCGTGCGCACGCCGCCCGACAGGTACACCGCCGCCGCGCCCACGTCCCCGTCGGTGAGCACCGTGAACACCGACAGCGAGTTGGTGATGACGGTGACCGCGCTGCGACCGCGCAGCACGCGCGCCAACTCCGTGGTGGTGGTGCCCGCACCGATGGCCACGGTCATGCCGTCGGCCACCAACTCGGCTGCGGCGTGCGCGATGGCCACCTTCTCGGTGCGCCGGTGGCGGGCTTTTTCCGAGGAGGTCGGCTCGTCGCCGCGGTGGTGGCTGGCGACGGCGCCGCCGTGCACCTTGCGCAGTAGGTCCTGGGAGTCGAGCACGTCGAGGTCGCGGCGCACCGTCATCTCCGAGACCGCCAGTTCCGCGGCCAGATCGGCCACGCGCACCGATCCGCCGGACTGCAATGCCGCCAGGATCGCGCGACGTCGTTCGGCGGCGAGCACGGGATCGGCCTCCTTCGGTCGGTGGGCACCAAACAATAACGAACAGATTCTCACGGAAACTATCGCGTAAAGGCCCGTTCACTTGTTAGTTTCTGAGGGATTTCTCAGCAGACTAGGAACAGGAGGTGGCGGCTGTGCCCGTCACGGCGACCACGACCCTCGCGTCCACCCTTGCGAACCCGCTCGCTTCGCAGCTCGCCTCCGAGACGTACCAAGCCGACTCCGTGCTGCGTCTGCACGTCGGCTTCCTCGACTACCTGCTCATCGCGATCTACTTCGTGTTCGTGCTCGGCATCGGCTACCTGGCCCGCAGCCAGATCTCGACGAGCCTCGACTTCTTCCTGTCCGGGCGCCGCCTGCCCGCGTGGGTCACGGGCCTGGCGTTCGTCTCGGCCAACCTGGGTGCCGTCGAGATCATGGGCATGTCCGCCAATGGTGCCCAGATCGGTCTGTCGACCATGCACTACTACTGGATCGGCGCCGTCCCGGCGATGATCTTCCTGGGCATCGTGATGATGCCGTTCTACTACGGCTCCAAGGTGCGCAGCGTCCCAGAGTTCATGCGCAAACGCTTCGGCACCGGCGCGCACCTGGTGAACGCGATCAGCTTCGCCGTGGCCCAGGTCCTCATCGCCGGCGTGAACCTCTTCCTGCTGGCCACCGTGATCAACGTGCTGCTGGGGTGGGACCGCTGGGTGTCGTTGATCGTCGCCGCCGTGATCGTGCTGTCCTACACCGCACTCGGTGGTCTGTCGGCGGCGATCTACAACGAGGTGCTGCAGTTCTTCGTGATCCTCGCCGCCCTGGTTCCGCTGACGGTCTTCGGCCTGATCAAGGTGGGCGGCTGGAGCGGCCTCAAGGACAAGATGATCGACACCGTGCGGGCCGACGGCACCGTCACCGCATCGGTCACCGAGCAGCTCAACAGCTGGCCCGGCCAGGCACTGAGCGGCTTCGACAGCCCCGTGTGGTCGGTCATCGGCATCGTGTTCGGCCTGGGCTTCGTGCTGTCGTTCGGCTACTGGACCACCAACTTCGTCGAGGTCCAGCGCGCCATGGCGTCGGACTCGATCTCGTCGGCCCGTCGCGCCCCGATCATCGCGGCGTTCCCCAAGATGTTCATCCCGTTCGTCGTGGTGGTGCCGGGCATGATCGCCGCGGCCGCGATCGGCGACGTCATCAACCTCAAGTCCACCGGTGGCGGCGAGGTCACCTACAACGACGCCATGCTGCTGATGATCCGCGACATCCTGCCCAACGGGCTCATCGGCGTGGCGGTCGCCGGCCTGATGGCGTCGTTCATGGCGGGCATGGCAGCCAACATCTCGGCGTTCAACACCGTCTTCAGCTATGACATCTGGCAGCAGTACGTCGTCAAGGACCGCTCCGACGGCTACTACATCCAGGTCGGTCGCATCGCGACGCTCGGCGCGACGATCCTCGCGGTGTTCACCGCGCTCATCGCCGCCGGCTACTCGAACCTGATGGACTACCTGCAGACGCTGTTCGGGTTCTTCAACGCCCCGCTGTTCGCCACCTTCATCCTCGGCATGTTCTGGAGGCGCATGACGGCGACGGCGGGCTGGGTGGGCCTGGTCGCGGGCACGCTGTCCGCGGTCACGGTGTTCGTGCTGTCGGAGGTGGGCGTGATCGACCTGCCCGGACAGGGCATGCCGTTCCTGGCGGCCACCGCGGCGTTCGTGGTGGACATCGCCGTCAGCGTCGTCGTCAGCCTGGCCACCACGCCCAAGCCGGTCGCCGAACTCGCCGGGTTCGTCTACTCCGAGACGCCGGTGCACATCTTCTCCGACCCGGAGTCGGCCGGAAAGCCGTGGTACCTCAAGCCCGTTCCGCTGGGCGCGGTGATGCTCGCGCTCACCGTCGTGCTCAACATCGTCTTCCACTAGATCGACGTCCAGACCTCTCACGCAGCCAAGGACAGGAGTCCCGATGTCCCAACCGAGCAGGACCGTTTCCCGAGTCTTCGACATCCGCAACATCATCGGCGCGCTGATGGGCATCTACGGCGTGCTGCTGACCATCGCAGGCCTGGCGCCCGGCCTGGTGGCCCAGCACGACGACCGCGCCGCCGAGGGCAACACCGTCGATCTCTACGTCGGCACCGATGCGAACTGGTGGGTGGGGCTGGCCCTACTGGCCGTCGCACTGGTGTTCATCGTGTGGGCGGCAGTGCGTCCGATTCGGACCACCGAACCACGCACCGAGTAAGCGGCCCCCGCACATCACACCAAAGATGTTAAGTGTGTGATGTTTGGTGATATCTTGATGCCTGCATGTCACGTCCGCCATGCCCGCGTCGAGGAGGTCGCCCGTGCCCGCACCGCTGCGCACCAGCACCCACGCGCACCGTCGGTCCGAGATCGTCGAGTTCGTCCGCGCCCGCGGGGGCGCCCGGATCGACGAACTGGCCGACCAATTCGGTGTCAGCACCATGACGATCCACCGCGATCTGGACCATCTGCACGCCCAGGGCATGCTGCGCAAGGTGCGATCCGGGGCCGAGGCGCCGCCGAGTGAAGCCTTCGAACGCAACGTCGACCTGCGCAAATCCCTCAACCTCGCCGAGAAGATCGCGGTCGCCACGGCCGGATTCGCCTGGGCGGCAGACCGAGTGGAGATGCAGGCGGTCGCCCTCGACGACAGCACCACGGCGCTGCACGTGCTGCCCACACTCCTGGAACACCTGCCGCTGACGGTGGTGACGAACTTCCTGCCCGCGGTCAACGAGCTGGCCACCCACCCCGACGTGCGGCTGAACGCCATCGGCGGCGACTTCGTGCCGGAGTTCTCGTCCTTCGTCGGCCCCCAGTCGGTACGCGCCCTGCGCGACATGCACTACGACGTGCTGTTCATGTCGGTCCCCGCGGTGTCGCGCGGCATGTGCTTTCACCCGTCCAGCGCCGCGGCCGACCTCAAGCGCGCCTTCATGGCCAGCGCCGAGCGCAGCGTGCTGCTCATCGACCACACCAAGTTGGCACGGCGCGCCATCCACCGCATCTGCGATCTCGACGAGTTCGACGCCGTCGTCGTCGACGACGGCCTACCCGCTGCCGACGTGCAGCGGCTGGAAGACGGCGGCGCCACCGTCGTCATCGCGGCGACGGCCCGCGACGGGGAGACCGCGGCGACGGCCCGCGACGGGGAGACCGCAGCGACGGCCCGCGACGGGGAGACCGACGAGGAAGCAGGGCAACGATGACGGCACCGCTGGTGGTCGCGGTGGACTGTTCGACGACGGCCGCCAAGGCGATCGTCGTCGACGCGACGGGACGACAGGTGGGTGCGGGCGCCCGGGCGCTCGACACGCACAGCCCCGCGCCGCACTGGTTCGAACAGCACGCCCCCGACTGGTGGACGGCCACCGACGCCGCAGTCCGGCAGGCGCTGGCCGAGGTCGCGGATCCGAGTGCCGTTGCCGCGGTGTGCATCACGCATCAGCGGGAGAGCTTCGTCTGCCTGGACGCCGAGGACGAGCCGCTGCGCCCGGCGATCCTCTGGATGGACGGGCGCGCGGCGGCCCAGGCGCGCACCTACGGCACCGAGCGCGTGGAACTGTTGTCCGGCAAGCCCGCCGACATCACGCCCGGCCTCTACAAGCTGTTGTGGCTGGGCGATCACGAACCCGAGACCATGGCGCGCTGCCACCGCGTCGCCGACGTGCACGCCTACCTGGTGCACGCCATGACCGGCCGCTGGGCGTCCAGCACGGCGTCGGCCGACCCGCTGGCGCTGCTGGACCAGGCCACCGGCGACTACAGCGGCGAACTCTTGGCCCTGGCCGGTCTACGCCGCGACCAGCTGCCCGAACTGCTGCCCACCGCAACGCCGTTGGGTCCGCTGCTGCCCGCCGTCGCCGACGCCTGGGGCGTGCGGCGTGACGTCGTGGTGGTGGCAGGCACCGGTGACGGACAGGCAGCCGGCGTCGGCCTCGCGGTCACCGACCCCGGTGCCGCCTACCTGGTGCTCGGCACCGCCGTGGTGATCGGCAGCGAGACCACGTCCTACATCCCGTCGCGGGCGTACCGCTCCATGGTGTCGGCCATGCCGGGTCAGAGCACCGTCGAGACGTTCAGTTCGTCGGGCACCTTCCTCACCACGTGGTTCCGTCGGGAGTTCGGCGACCCGGCGCTCGCCGGCGCCCCCGACCCCGCCCTCGAGGCCGCCGCGGCGGCACTGCCCGTCGGCAGCGAACGGCTGCTGACGCTGCCGTACTGGAACGCCACGCAGACCCCGCACTGGGACAGCCAGACCTCCGGCGTCGTGATCGGTTGGCAGGGCTGCCACACCCGGGCGCACTTCTACCGCTCGCTGCTCGAGGGCATCGCGTTCGAATTGCGGCTGCAGCTGGACGGTTTGGAGGACGCCAGGGACTCGCGCGTGCGGGTGATCCGGGCGATGGGCGGCGGCGCGCGCAGCCGATTGTGGACCCAGATCCTGGCCGACGTGTTCGACCGACCGCTGCAGGTATGCGCCTCCGGCGAGGTGAGCGCGCTCGGCGCCGCCGCGATCGCGCTGACCGCCATCGGCGCCCACCCCGACCTACCGACCGCTGCGGCGACCCTGGCCCGCACCGACGAGGTGGTGGCACCCCGGCCGGAGGCGGTCGCCGAATACGCCCGGCTGCGCACCGTCTACGAGCGCGTGTTCACCGAGACCCGCGACCTACTGCACGCCCTGCACGAGCTACCCCACGACACACGAGGAGAACGACGATGAGAGCGGCCATCTTCTACGGGCCCGGCAAACTCGACCTGGAAGACGTCGAGTCGACCCAGCCCGGCCCCGGCGAGATCCTCGTCGAGGTCAAGGCGGCCGCCACCTGCGGTACCGATCTGAAGTCCTACCGCCGCGGCCATCCCAAGCTGTTTCCCGTGCTGCCCTCGCGGTTCGGCCACGAATTCGCGGGCATCGTCACCGCCGTCGGCGACGGCGTCACGAAGTTCGCCGTCGGCGACCGGGTGACAGCGGCCAACACCGTGCCCTGCGGACACTGCTGGGCGTGTGCCCGCAATCGCCAAAGCCTCTGCGAGAACCTGGAGTTCCTCAACGGCGCGTTCGCCGAGGAGGTCGTGATCCCAGCCGCGATCGTCGAGCGCAACACCTACGTGCTACCCGACGACCTCGACTTCGCCGACGCCGCACCGCTGGAACCGCTGGCCACCGTGGTGCACGGGATGGCCGAGACGGGAATCCAACTGGGCGACACCGTCGTGGTGCACGGCGCCGGACCCATCGGGCTGATGTTCGCGCGGCTGGCCACGCTGCGCGGCGCCAACGTCATCTCGGTGGACCAGTCGCCGTGGCGCCTCGAGCAGGCCCGCAAGGCCGGCGCCGTCGACACCATCGACCTGTCCGACGTCGCCGACTTCGAGGACCGCGTTGCACTCATCAAGAGCCACACCCCGGCCGGCCGCGGAGCCGACGTCTGCATCGAGGCCGTCGGCCTCCCCCAGGTGTGGGAGCAGGCCGTGCGCACGCTGCGCCCCGGTGCCACCGCGGTACTGTTCGGCGGAACGCCAAAGGGCGCACCGTTTTCCGTGGATTCCAGTGCGATGCACTACGAGGAGTACACGCTCAAGGGCGTCTTCCACCACACGCCCGACTACGTGCGGGTGGCCGTGGAACTGCTGTCGAGCCGCAAGGTCGACGGCTCGATGCTGGTGACCGAGCGCCGCCCCCTCGAGGCGCTGGTGCCCAGCCTCGAGGACATGGCCGCGGGCCGCGGCTCCAAGTACATCCTCGAGCCATGAGCGCGTCGCTTCGGCTGGCGGCCGAACGTCAGCAGGTGGTCGACGCCTGCCAGTTCCTGAGCCGCTCGGGACTGGTGGTGGGGACGGCGGGCAACGTCTCGATCCGCGTCGACGACCTGGTGGTCATCTCCCCCAGCGGCGTGGACTACGAGGCCATGTCGGCGCGCGACGTCGGCATCCACGATCTCCGAGGCAACGTGGTGGATGCCGTGCTGGCACCGTCGAGCGAGCTGGCGCTGCACCTGGCCGCCTACCGCGCCGGCGACCACACCGCGGTGGTGCACACCCACGCGCCGGCGTCGACGGCACTGTCCACCGTCGTCGACGAGGTGCCGGCATCGCACTACTACACCGCACTGTTCGGCGGTGCGGTCCGCGTCGCGCCGTACGCGACGTTCGGCACGCAGCAGCTGGCCGACAACGTCACCGCCGCACTGCGCGACCGCACCGCCGCGCTCATGGGCAACCACGGCGCCGTGCTCGTCGGGCAGGCTCTGCCCAAGGTGCTGACCCTGGTGCCCTATCTCGAGTACGTCTGCGACGTGCACCTGCGAGCCATGGCCAGCGGCGCCCCCGTGCGCACGCTGGACGCCGCCGAGATCGCCGAGGTGGGGCGCCGGTTGTCGGGCTACGGTCAGCAGGCCACCGGCGACCGGTGACCGGGCCGCGGCCCGACGGGCCGCCTACTCGACGACGAAGACCGGGATCTGGCGGTCGGTCTTGGTCTGGTACTCCGCATACGGCGGGTACGCCTCGACGGCCAGCTTCCACCAGTGCTCGCGCTCCTCACCGGAGATCTCGCGGGCCGTTCCGGTGGTGACCTTCTCGCCGTCCTGGACGGTGACCTCGGGGTGCTCCAGCACGTTGAAGTACCAGCTGGGGTGCTTCGGGTCGCCACCCTTGGACGCCACCATGGCGTACTTGCCGTTCTCCTCCACCCGCATCAACGGCACCAGCCGCTTCTTGCCGGACTTGGCGCCGGTGGTGGTGAAGAGCACGATCGGGCGGTCGAGGACCTCGACTCCGTCGGTGGTGCCCGTGGCCAGGATCTTCTCGGTCTGTTCGCGGACCCAGTCCGTGGGGCTCAGTTCAGCATCGCTCACGCCCAACGCTAACACCGCGGACGAGTCGACGTATTCCGTCGGAGGTTTCTAGGCGAGGTCGCCGGTGACGTCGGCGACCACGTCGGCGACGCGGCGCACCTGATCCACGTCGGCGCTGGTGGGGATGAGGTGGACCTCATCGGCGCCGATGTCGGCGAACCGCCGCAGCGCGGCGGCCAGGTCCTCGTCGGTGCCTGCCCACCCGGTGGTGGGCGCCATGGCGTCGACGAACTCCGACGGGATCCAGTTCATGTACCGCAGCAGGTGACGGTGCACCTGGGCCCTGGCCTCTTCGGGATCGCCGAGGGCGAACCAGAACGACGTCGCCAGATGGGGTTTCGGCTTGCCCGCCTCCGCCCACGCGGACCTGGCCACGTCGAACAGCTCCGCCTCCCGAGCCACGTCGAGGTCGAGCGTGGTGCCCGCCAGCCCGTCGGCCCACGCCGCCGCGCTGCGGATGGTCTTGGGCCCGATGGTGCCCACCAGCAGCCGCGGTCCCCCCGGTTGCACCGTGGGCGGACCGACGGGCAGCACGGCCTCGGTGACCTTCTCTCCCGCCCAGACCCGCTTCATCACGGCCACCCGGTCGGCCATCCCACGCATGGTCTGGGTCGCGGTGTCGGCGCCCACGGCGCGGTAGTCCTCCTCGCGGCCCCCGACACCGAGGCCGACGGTGAGCCGACCACCGCTGAGCACGTCACCGGTGGCCAGCGCCTTGGCCAGCGCCACCGGGTCGTGCAGTTGCGGCACGATCACCGTGGTCACCAGCCGCACCCGGTCGGTCCACGCCGCCAGTGCGCCGAGCAGGGTCAACGACTCCGGGTTGTCGAAGCAGACGCGCTCCCCCCAGCACAGTGACGAGAACGGGCCGGCGTCCACCTGCGACGCCCAGGCGCGCAGCAGCGCGGCGTCGAGCTGGGGTTCCATCACCGGCATCGTCATCCCGATCTGCACGCCCGGATTCTGGCACGCCGTGCCGTTGCGCATGGCCGACCTGGCAACATCAGGGCATGGCAATCACTGCACGCGAGGTGGCGCACGTCCGGCTCACCGTGACCGACATCGCGCGGTCCCGCGCCTTCTACGAGGCGGTCTTCGGCTGGCCGGTCGCCGTCGAACTGCCTCCCGACGCCGACACCGCGACCCGCGAACGGCTGGCGTTCCTCTTCGGCGGCGTCATCTTCGACGCGGGCACGTTCCTCCTGGGGTTGCGCCCGGTCGCCACCGACGGGTTCGACGAGGATCGCGTGGGCCTGGACCACCTCTGCCTGCGGGTGCAGTCACGGGCCGAACTAGATTCCGCCGCAGCGCTTCTCGATGATCTCGGGGCGCCGCGGGAGGAGATCAAGGACATCGGGATGGGGTTCATCCTCGAATTCCGCGACCCCGACGGCATCGCCTTGGAGCTGATGGCGCCCGCATAGCGAGGGCCATCGCGGGGGTTTTCCCCCACCCACGTCTCGGGCAATCGCCGTACCGCGCAGCACCGGCGGTCCATAGGTTTGAGGCATGGTTGCAGTCACCGAGCCGATCGGACCCCTCGCCGCTCCCCCGACCGCCGCGCCCGCGGGCGGCGACGCGCCCGCGCGCCGCATCGGAGTGGTGCCGACGGCGTCCATGATCACCGGCGCCGCGGTCGCCGTCGTCTGGTTCTGGATCCCCCTGACCATCCTCGTCGTCGGCATCACCGGCATCCCGTCGATCTTCGGGTTCGCCTTCTCCGCCGTCGTCTTCGCGTACGTGATCCGGTTCGCCGAATGGGTCGAGCGCGCACGTAGTGAGGCGGTCTTCGGCATGGGCATCCCCGTGCCGCCGCGAAAGTGCTCGCCGTACACCGGGTTCAAGCGCTGGGCCCACCAGCTCTGGCTGGACTACTGCAGCCCGCGGTTCTGGAAGGCAGCCGCCCACCATGGCCTACGAACCGTCTACGACGTCGCCGCGACCGGGTTGGCATCGGCCCTGGTGGCGTTCGCGTTCCTGGGTCCCGCCGTGGCCATGGCGATCCACTCCAGCGGGCCCGCGCTGGGATGGCAGTTCGTGTCTCCCGCCCTGGCCTGGGTACTGGCCGTCGTCGCCGTCGCCGCGGCGGTCGCCATCCTGGTGTTCGCACCCGCCGTCGACGCCCGCATCGACCGCTGGCTGCTCTCCCCCTCGCCGACGGCTGCTCTGCAGCACGAAGTCTCGGCACTCACCGACGCCCGTCAGGGTGCGGTGTCCTCCGCGCAGGCCGAACGGCATCGCATCGAACGCGACCTCCACGACAGCGTGCAACCACGGTTGGTGTCGTTGGCGATGACGATCGGGCTGGCCCAGACCAAGCTGGACACCGACCTTCCGCAGGCGCGCAGACTCATCGGCGAGGCACACGCCGACGCCAAGAGCGCGCTGGAGGAACTGCGCAACGTGGTACGCGGCATCGCTCCCACCATCCTCGCCGACCGCGGCCTCGACGCGGCCCTGTCAGCGGTGGCACAGCGCACCGAAACCGCGGGCGTGCCAACCAGGCTCGACGTCTACCTGCCGACGCGCCTGCCGTCCGAGGTGGAGTCGGTGGCCTACTTCGTGGTGGCCGAGGCGCTCACCAACGTCGTCAAACACGCCGGGGCGAGCCAGGCCATCGTCACCGTGCGGTTCGACGAATCCCAGGGCGTGCTCTACGTGTCGGTGTTCGACGACGGCGTCGGCGGCGCCGAGGCTCCGGCGGGCGAGAACGCCACGGGATTGCGCGGCCTCGACGACCGGGTGCGCGCCGCGCGCGGCACGTTCTCGGTGTCGAGCCCCACCACCGGACCGACGATCGTGACGGCGGTGCTGCCATGCGCATCGTGATCGCCGAGGATTCGGCGCTGCTGCGGGCAGGCATCGAACGCATCCTCACCGACTCCGGACACGACGTCGTGGCCGGCGTCGGCGATGCCACCAACCTGCTGCACCTCGTCAACGAGACGCGGCCGGACCTGGCGATCGTCGACGTGCGGATGCCGCCGACGTTCACCGACGAGGGCATCCGCGCCGCCGCACTGCTGCGCAGCCAGAACCCGGAATCCCCGGTGCTGGTGCTGTCGCACTACGTGGAGGAACGCTACGCGGCCGATCTCATCGCCTCCGACACCCGCGGTTTCGGATATCTGCTCAAGGACCGCGTCGCCGACGTGCCCGCGTTCCTCGACGCCGTGACGGTCGTGGGCGGCGGCGGCACGGTGCTCGACCCCGAGGTGGTGTCGCAGATCCTGGTGCGCTCGCGGCAGCGGTCCCGGCTCGCGGCGCTCACGCCCCGCGAGACCGAGGTGCTGCAGCTCATGGCGGAGGGCAAGACCAACTCGGCGATCGCCGCCGCCCTGCACGTGTCCGTGGGTTCCGCGGAGAAGCACATCGCGTCCATCTTCACCAAGCTCGACCTCGCCCCCGACGAGAGCGAGAACCGCCGCGTTCTCGCCGTCCTCCGCTACCTCGAATCCTGATCGTCCGAGAAAGGCGTCACACCGTGAGCACGTCCCTGCCGACCCTGCCGACCGTTCCGCCCGCGCTTCCTCCGAGGGGCGCACCACCGGCGTTGACCCCCGGGGGCCGTTCCGCGTTCCGCGGCGTCCTCGTGGCCGTCGCGATCGTGGTGGTCGCGGGCACCCTCGTCGCCCTCGGCGCGGGCGCCTGGGGCCTGTCGACGATCCGCGTCGTCGCCGACGGCAAGCCGTTGCCCGCCGACATGCGATCGCTGACCATCGACGCGCGCGACGTATCGGCGGCCCTGCGCATCGAGACCACCGACGACGCCACCGAACCGCGCGTCTCGATGCGCGTCGTCGAGTCCGCGCGCGAGGCCGGACAGGTCCTCGACGTCGCCGTCTCCGGCCAGGACGCCCGAGTGGTGGTCCGCGGCGGTGAGCCGAACCTCCTGGGCTGGGGCCGCGTCGGCGAGATCACGGTGACCCTGCCGACCGCGCTGGCCGCCCGGCTGTCGATCACCACGCAGCAGGACACCGGGGTGCTGCTGGCGCGCGCCGACGTCGACACGCTCACGGCGAGCAACGAGGACGGCGCGATCGTGCTGAGCGGCGCCGCCCGCCGCGTCGACGTGCGCACCGGCTCGGCCGACATCAGCACCCACCACCCCATCGCGGTACGCGAGTCGTTCGTCGCCAGCTCGATCGACGGCGGCGTGTCGGTGGAGTTCACCGGTCCGCCGCCCCGCACCATCGAGGCCACCACCGCCGACGGCGACGTCACGGTGCGGGTGCCCGACCCCGGGCCGTACGAGGTGCGCGCCTCCGGTGAGACCACCCGCATCCGGGTCCCACAGACCAGCGACCCCGCGGCGGCCGTCGCCCGGATCTCGGCGCGCTCGGGATCCGGCACCACCGTCGTCGAACCGGCCGGAGCCGACGGCCGACACCCACACGGCTGACGGTCCCGGCGTCGCCCGCGAGAACGCGTGCGGCACAGACCTGGACCCCCGACGGGCCCGTGGTGGTGCGCGGCGACCGCGCCCAACCGCCTCAGGCGCTCACCGCTCGGTAGACCGCGTCAGGCCAGCGTCGCCATGATGTCGGCCACCGAACCCGTTCTGGCCTTGCGGAACCCGGTGCCTGCCCACACGTTGGTGCCGTGCGGATCGCCCGCCTTGACCGCGGCGGCGCGCAGCGGACTGGTCAGGTAGTGCACCTCGGGATAGCCGAACGGGGCCAGCCGGTCGTGATCGTCGATGAACCGGTTGCGCAGGCCCCGCGCGTAGCGACCCGAGAAGGCGCGCGTCACCGTCGTTTCCGTGAAGGCAGGGTCTCGTAGGGCCGCCCGGTGCACGGGGCTGCTGCCGGACTCGTCGGCCAGCAGGAACGCCGTACCGAGCTGAGCCGCAACGGCACCGGAGGCACACACGTCGGCGACGTCGGCGGCCGTCATCAGGCCGCCCGCGGCCACCACCGGCACCTGCAGGGCCCGCGTGGTCGCCACGACCAACTGGTCCAGGGGCTGCGTCGCGGGGTCGGCCAGCGGATCGAGGGTGCCGCGATGCCCGCCGGCGTCCGGCCCCTGCGCGGCGACGACGTCGACACCGCGGGCCACGGCCCGTTCGGCCTCGGCCAGCGTGGTGATGGTGGCGACGGTGGGGATGCCGGCGTCGCGCAGTCGCGCGATCTCGTGCGTCTCCGGCAACGCGAACGTGAACGACACCACCTCGGGCCGGGTATCGAGCACGACGTCGAGCTTGGCAGCCCAGTCGTCGTCGTCGAAGCGGGGTTCACCGATGCCGACGCCGTAGCGGCTGGCGTCGGGCTCGAGCGACGCGGCGTATCGCCGCAACGTGTCCTGCGAGGCCACGCTGGGCTGCGGTACGAACAGGTTGACCCCCAGCGGCCCGGTGGTGAGCGCCCGCGCGGCTGCGATGCGCTCGGCCAGCGCCGCCGCCGTCAGATACCCCGCGGCCAGGAAGCCGAGTCCGCCCGCGTTGGTGCCCGCCGCGGCCAGCGCCGGCGTACTGGGACCGCCCGCCATGGGCGCCACGATCACCGGAACCGCCAGACTGCGCAGATCGAAACCGCTCATGCCACCTCCCTCGTCGCCGGACCGGATCAGCCGTGCCCGCGTTGCGTCTCCTGCACCAGATAGGTACCCGCCAGCTCGGCGACGTGCTCGGGCAATGCCCCGGTGGCGACGTCGGCCAACGTGGTCTCCTCGAGCACCGAGCGCATGCTGGCCCGCAGCGCCCGCCACACGTCGGTGAGCGCCGCCGTCGGACCCGCGTACGGCAGGTCCCCCAACCCGATGTCGCGCACGCTGGCCAGCGGCCCGTCGATGCAGCGGAGCACGTCGGCGATGCTGATCTCCGCAGCGGGCCGGGCCAGCTCGTAGCCGCCTTCGCGGCCGCGGTGGCTGCGCACCAGGCGATCCGTGCGCAGGGCCGTGAGGATGTCCACCAGGAACTGCGCGGGAATGCCCTGCGCCTTGGCCAGGTCGTCGGTCTTGACCAGCGCGCCGTCGGCCGCGGTGGCCAACTCGACCATCGCCCGGACGGCGTACTCCGCCTTGGCCGACATCCGCATGGGAGGAATCATGCCATCGAGGCGCGTGCGCTTCGGGCACCCGTGCGCCACCATCGTGGGATGACCACGCGCGTGACCTGCTGCCAGATCGCCCTCCGCATCGGTGACACCACCGGCAACCTCGCCACGGCCCGGGCCGCGATCGAGGCCGCGGCCCGCGACGGCGCCCAGGTGGTGGTGCTGCCCGAGCTGACGCCGTCGGGCTACGTGTTCGCCGACCGCGCCGAGTTGGCCTCGCTCGCCGAACCGCGCGACGGTGCCAGCGTCACCGAGTGGGCGAACCTCGCCGAGGCGTTCGACCTGACGATCGTCGCCGGCTTCGCCGAGGACGCGGGCGAGAAGATCTACAACAGCGCCTGCGTGGTGGACCGCACCGGGCTGCGCGGCGTCTACCGCAAGACGCACCTGTGGGATGCGGAGAACGCCGTCTTCGACCGCAGCGACGACCTGCCGCTGGTCGTCGACACCGACCACGGCCGGCTCGGCGTGCTGATCTGCTACGACGTCGAATTCCCGGAGTGGGTGCGCGCCGTTGCCCTCGCCGGCGCGGATCTGCTGTGCGCCCCGGTGAACTGGCCCCTGCTCCCGCGGCCCGAGGGCGAACGGCCCACCGAGTTGGTGCGCGCGCTCGCGGGCGCCGGGGTCAACCGCATGCCGCTGGCGATCTGCGACCGGGCGGGCGCCGAACGCGGCGTCGACTGGATCGGCGCCAGCGTCATCACCGATGCCGACGGCTACCCCATGGCACTCGCCCGCTACGGCACCCCGGACGCCATCACCGCCGACGTCGACCTGGCTGCCGCGCGGGTCAAGAAGTTCAATCAGCACAACGACGTTCACGGTGACCGACGCACCGACCTGTACCGCAGGGCCGGACTGCTGGACTGAGTTCCCTCAGGCCTGGACCAGGGCGCGCACGGAGGGCGGGACCGGGATGCCCTCGGTCAGATCCGGCGCCGCTTGCGGCTCGCCGTACGTCACGGTCATCGGCACCACGCCGGCCCACGCGTCGCCCGCGACGTCCTCCTCGGGATCGTCGGGCCAGCCGTCGCCCACCTTCACCGACCAGTTGTCGGCACCGATGGGCAGTCGCAGCGCCAGCGTCGCCGCGAGTTCCCTGCGCGTGCTCGGACGCAGCTCGGCGACGCGACCGGGGATGAAGCGGTCGGTCAGCGCGTCCAGGTAGGCCACCTTGTCGGCGTCGGGAACGGTCTCGAAGACCCCGAAGAGCGTGGCACTGCGGTAGTGGAACGACGACTCGAACGCGCTGCGCGCCACCACGACGCCGTCGAGCGAGGTCACCGACACCGCGGCCGGTGCCCCCTCCGCGAGCGCCCGCATCCACGGCGATCCCGTGGAGCCGTGGATCACCAGGTGGTCGTCGACGCGGGCGAATCCGGTGGGAAACAGCACCGGATGGCCGTCGCGGACCAGCGCGACCGTGGCCAGCGGGCTGCCGGCGAGCACCGCGTCCAGGTCCGCGCGCGTCAGCAGCTGCTTCTCACCGATGCGGGTCACCTTGGTGGACGGCATCTTCGAGGTCGTCACGACGGGATCCCGGACGCGTCGGGTACCACGACGGCGAACAGATCGGCCAGGGCGGCCAGGCTCGCCGCCTGCAGTGCCGCGGCGGGCACGGCGGTGCCGTCGGCACCTGGCAGGCTCCTGGTGGCCGTTGCCGCGGCGACCACCGTCGGCGCATAGCCGAGGTTGAATGCCCCACGCGCCGTGGAGTTCACGCACATGTGCGTCATGAACCCGGCCAGGATCACATTGCTCGCACCGACCGCCTTCAGATGGCCTTCGAGGTCGGTCTGCACGAACGAGTTCGGGTAGTTCTTCGTCACGATGGGCTCGCCGTCGCGCGGCGCGACGGCCGCGACGATGGCACCGCTGTGGCCGGCGACGTCGTAGAGCGATCCGGGGCCGTCGTCGTGGCGCACGTGGACGATGGGGATGCCGGTGGTGCGCGCCCGGTCGAGGAGCGTCGCGGCCTCCTCCAACGCGGCCTCGACGCCGTCGAGCGCCATCACACCCTCGGTGTAGGTGTTCTGGCAGTCGATCATCACCAGCACCGAGGCGGCCAGCTCGGCGGGTTGGCCGGGCATCCCGGCGAGTTCACGCAGCGTGGGTCTGGTCATCTCACGCAGCGTAGTCAGCGCCCGGAGTTGCGCAATCTTGATCGGGCGGGTGGGCGACGGCGGTGACCCCGGGGCACCGGTAGGCGAGCGCCGGACGGGCACGCGACGTCCCCGGCGACGGAACGACGAAGCGGGCGTACGTCGGCCGCGGGACGTGTCAGACCCCCCTGGCAGGATGAGGTCATGTCCAGTGCGGCAGGGGTTTTGACCGAGGGGGTCAATCCGTATGCGCGGCTGGAGCCGGTGTTCGCCGAGTTGGCCGAGTTGGTCGGGCAGCGCAATGCCATCGACGGGCGGATCGTGGACCTGGTCGCCGAGCTGGAGCGCGACGAGCTGTGGGGCGCCACCGGTGCGCGGTCACTCGCGGCGTTGGTGGCGTGGAAGACCGGGGTGTCCCCGCGCAACGCCGAGACCGTGGTCGCCGTCGCGCGGCGGGCCGAGGAGTTCCCCCGCTGTGCCGCCGGGTTGCGGGAGGGCCGGTTCTCGCTGGATCAGGTCGCCGTGATCGCCGAGCGCGCCGCGGCGGGCTCCGACGAGCACTACGCGCAGTTGGTGGGCAACGCGACCGTGACGCAGTTGCGGACCGCGGTGGCATTGGAACCGAAACCCGAGCCCGCACCCGAGCCGGCGCCGCAGCCTGAGCCGCGGCGGTCCATCAGCGCGCGGGTCGGCGAGCACGGCACCACGTGGCGGATCACGCTGCCCACGGTCGAGGCCGCGGTGTTCGACGCCGCGCTCGCCGCGCACCGCGATGCGTTGGTCACCGAGTGGAAGCGCGGGCACGCCGAGGGCGCCCGTGGCCCGGAGTCGGACACCACGGCGCCGTTTCCGGATGCCGTCGACGGGTTCCTGAGCCTGGTCGAGGCGGGCTGGGACGCCGACGTGGCGCGCCGCCCGCACGGCCAGCACACCACGGTGGTGGTGCACCTCGATCTCGACGCCCCCACGGCGGCGGTGCATCTGGGCGCGCACCTCAGCGCCGCCGATCGCCAGTACCTGCTCTGTGATGCGACGTGCGAGGTGTGGCTGGAGCGGGCCGGTCAGCCGATCGGCGCCGGACGCAGCACCCGTCAGATCGGGCGCCGGTTGCGGCGGGCGCTGGAGCACCGCGACCGCTGCTGCGTGGTCCCCGGCTGTGGGGCCACCCGGGGTCTGCACGCCCATCACCTGGTGCACTGGGAAGACGGTGGCGAGACCGAGGTGGCGAATCTGGTGCTGGTGTGCCCGTTTCATCACCGGCTGCATCACCGCGGCGGCATCACCCTCACCGGCCCCGCCCACGCCCTCGTCGTCGCCGACCGCGAGGGCCGGCCGCTGACCGGCGGGTCGGTGGCCCGCCCACCCACCACCGACCCACCCCGCGTGCCACCGTGCCCCGGCCCCACCGGCGAACGCGCCCAATGGTGGTGGTATCAGCCCTACCAACCCCAACCACCACCGACGGACGACGAGGACGAGCTACGAGCCGGATGACGGCTTCCTGAAAGCGCGTCTTCCTGAAAGACAATGCCGGACTAGCCTTTTCAATCGGATCGAGGCGCGCGACGAACGACGCCACCGGACCGAGCGGTGCCGCCCGCGGCCAGCTCGAGCCGCCGACGAACGGGCCCCGACTACCGCCCGGCCGTCACCGCCAGCACCGCGTCGGCCAACTCGGGCCGGCACACCACCAGGTCGGGCAACAGGACGTCGGACTGGTTGTAGGCCAAGGGCGAACCGTCGATGCGCGACGTGAAGAGGCCCGCCGCGCGCGCCACCGCCACCGGGGCGGCCGAATCCCACTCGTACTGACCATCGGCGTGCACGTAGACGTCGGCCACCCCCTGCACCACCGACGCCACCTTCGCACCCGCAGAACCCATTTCGACCAGCGTCCCGCCGAGGGCGTCCCGGACCTCCAACGCCACCGCGGGCGGGCGGGTTCGCGACACCACGACGCGCGGAGCGTCGGGCGCGGCAGGCGGTGGAGCCACCGCCGGCGTCGCCAGCGTGACACCCTGTGCGGGCAGCGCCACCGCTCCCGCCACCAGTTCACCCCGCTCCCACAGCGCCACGTGCACCGCCCAGTCCTGCCTGCCCAGTTCGGAGAACTCCCGCGTCCCGTCGAGCGGATCGACGATCCACACCCGGTCCGACGTCAGCCGCACCCGGTCGTCGACGCCTTCCTCGGACAGCACGGCATCACCGGGACGCTCCTGCGCCAACGCCGCCATCAGGAAGTCGTGGGACCGCTTGTCCCCCGCCGCCTTTCGCTCCTTGGCGTCGGCCTCGGCGAACTCCTCGCGAACATCGAGCAGCAACCGGCCGGCCGCGGTGGCCAGGCGCGCGGCGACCTCGTGGTCACTCACCCCCGTGCCGCCAGCATCTCGATCACCTGGTCGGCCAGCTCGTCGGTGGACCGATCCGGCGTCAACCGCAGATCCGGGTTCTTCGGCCGCTGATACGGGCTGTCGATGCCGGTGAAGTGCGTGATCTCACCCGCCCGCGCCTTGGCGTACAACCCCTTCGGATCACGGCGCTCGCAGTCCTCCAGCGGCGTGTCGCAGAACACCTCGAAGAAGTCCAACCCCGCATCACTGGTCACCTTGCGCGCCAAGGCCCGATGCTCCTCCAACGGGCTGATGGCGGGAACCAGCACCACCTGCCCGGACTCGGCGAGGATCGCAGCCACGTGCGCCAGCCTGCGCTGGTTCTCCGCCCGGTCTGCCATCGAGAAGCCGAGGTCGGCGTTCAGGCCGTGCCGCAGGTTGTCCCCATCGAGAATGAAGGCGGGCGTGCCGGATTCGATGAGCTTCTGCTCCACCAGCACCGCCACCGACGACTTGCCGGAACCCGACAGCCCCGTGAACCACACCGTGGCCCCCTGCGACAGCCGCTCCTTGCACAGCGACTCGTGCCGCACCGTGTTGGGGCTCGACGTCCGCGCCGTGACGTACGGCAGCACCATGCCCGCCGCCACCGTCACGTTGGTGTCCGGATCGATCAGGATGAACGATCCCGTGGCCGCGTTGCGGCTGTACTCGTCGAGCAGCAGCGGCGTCTGTGCGCGCAGCGAGATGCGGCCCAGCTCGTTGAGCTTCAGCGCCGTCGCCGACTTGTCGCGGTGCAGGGTGTTGACGTCCAGGCGATAGTCCAGCGCCGTCACCCGCACGCGGGTGGTGCGCGTCGTGTGCTTGATGACGTAGTCGCGGCCAGGTTCCAGCGCCGCACCGTCGGCCATCCAGCACACCGTCGCGTCGAAGTCCTGCGCCACCCGCGGCTGGTTGTTGGGCCGCGCGATCATGTCGCCACGCGAGATGTCGATGTCGTCGGCCAAGCTCACCGACACCGCCATCGGCGGAAACGCTTCCTGCACCGGCCCGCCGGGACCGTCGATCGCCGTGATGCGACTGGTCTTGCCCGCAGGCAGCACCACCACCTCGTCGCCGGGGCGCATGACACCGCTGGCGACGGTGCCCGCGTAGCTGCGGTGGTCGGCGTGTTCGCGCGTCTGCGGCCGGATCACGTACTGCACCGGGAAGCGCACGTCGACCAGGTTGCGGTCCCCGGCGATGTACACGTCCTCGAGATGGCTCAGCAGCGACGGGCCGTCGTACCACGGAGTGACGTCGGACTTCGTCACCACGTTGTCGCCGTTGAGCGCCGACAGCGGGATGGTCGTGACGTCGTGGATGTCCAGGCGGGCGGCGAACTCGTGGAAGTCGTCGCGGATCTCCTCGAACCGCTGCTGATCCCAGTCGACCAGGTCCATCTTGTTGACGGCCAAAACGATGTGCCGAATCCCCAACAGCGAGGCCAGGAATGCGTGTCGGCGGGACTGCTCCAGCAGACCGTGGCGGGCGTCCACCAGCACGATGGCCAGCTGCGCGGTCGACACGCCCGTCACCATGTTGCGGGTGTACTGGATGTGCCCGGGAGTGTCGGCGATGATGAACTTCCGCTTCGCCGTGGCGAAGTAGCGGTAGGCCACGTCGATCGTGATGCCCTGTTCCCGCTCGGCGCGCAGGCCGTCGGTCACCAGGGCCAGGTCGGTGTAGTCGTTCCCGCGCTCCTTGGAGGTGCGCTCGACCGCGGCCAGCTGATCCTCCATGACGGCCTTGCTGTCGTACAGCAGCCTGCCGATGAGCGTGGACTTGCCGTCGTCCACCGAACCTGCGGTGGCGATGCGAAGCAACGTGGCCATATCAGAAGTACCCTTCGCGCTTGCGGTCTTCCATCCCCGCCTCGGAGATGCGGTCGTCGGCGCGCGTGGCACCGCGTTCGGTGAGCCGGGACACCGCGGTCTCGGCAATGACCTCCGACACCGTGGCGGCCGACGATTCGACGCATCCCGTGCACGTCACGTCACCGACGGTGCGGAACCGCACGGTCTTCTCGATCACCGGCTCGTCGCTGCGGGGCTGCATGTACTTGTGCACCGCCAGCAGCATCCCGTCGCGCTCGAACACCTGCCGCTGATGGGCGTAGTAGATCGACGGCAGCTTGATCTTCTCGGCGCCGATGTAGGACCAGATGTCGAACTCGGTCCAGTTCGACAATGGGAACGCGCGGATGTGCTCGCCCTTGCGGTGCCGCCCGTTGTAGAGGTTCCACAGCTCGGGGCGCTGGTTCTTCGGGTCCCATTGGCCGAACTCGTCGCGGAAGCTGAAGACGCGCTCCTTGGCGCGGGCCTTCTCCTCGTCGCGGCGCGCGCCGCCGAACGCGGCGTCGAACTTGTTCTCGCGGATGGCGCGCAGCAGCGTGAAGGTCTGCATCGGGTTGCGCGACGGGATGGTCTCCACGACGCGGCCGGCGTCGATGTCGTCCTGCACCTTGGCGACCACCAGCCGGATGCCGGATTCGGCGACCAACTCGTCACGCGCCGCGAGCACCTCGTCGAAGTTGTGCCCGGTGTCGACGTGCATCACGGGGAACGGCAACCGGCCGGGCTGGAACGCCTTGATGGCCAGGTGCAGCATGACGATGGAGTCCTTGCCGCCCGAGAACAGCAGCACGGGCTTCTCGAACTCCGCCGCGACCTCGCGGATGATGTGGATGGCCTCGGCCTCCAGCGAGCGCAGGTGGCTCAGCTCGTACTTGCCGGCCGGCTGGTCGAGATCGGCGACCGTCATGACTTCCTCTTTAAGTTGGTAGAGTTAGCCAGAATTGCAATCATGCCCAGGAATGTACGCCCGGGCGCCGAACCGTGTCAACGATTCGTGGAGTCTGCGTCGCGCTCAGCGCGACGCAGACTCCACGAATCGCGTCAGGCGTGCAGCGTGATCCACCTGCCGTCGGCCGCGTCGAGGGGCGTGCCGTCGAGGATGCGAATGGTGCGCGTCTCCGGGTGGGACACGATGGTCGCCAACGTCGACCAGCGGTCCCCCAGCGCCAGCGACATGTCCGGGACGCACGTCAGCGGCGGCTCCCCCGGCTGCGACGACAACAGGTCGACGAGTTCGGCGGTGGTCCGCGGACTGCGCTGCGCAAGCCGTGCGCGCACCATGTCGAGACGCTGGGTGGAGTCCGGCTCGTACAGGGCGGACTTCTGCGCAGCCAAGGGCACCTCGTGCTGGAAGTGATTGGTGCGCTGCACCGAGCCGTCGACCTCGGCGACCACGAACACCCCCACCGGCGTCAACTCCGCCGACACCGCCGTGGAGGCGTCGAGCACGGTCAACGCGGTCGACGACTGCAGCGGGGTCCGACGGATCACGGTCAGCGCCTCGGCCACGGTCGCACACTCCGACAGCACGACATGGGCGAGCAGATGCACCGGAACGCCTCCCACGCCGTCATCCGCGTGACCGAGGATGTTGAAGTGCAGGGCGAGGCCGGCCTCGTTCACCCCGATCTTGCCGAGGATGCCCTGCTCGGTCAGCCCCGCATAGCGCAACCCGATGCCCGCGACGGTCTGCGTGTGCCAGAAGTCCTCGAACTCGACGTGCCAGTCCCAGGTCTGCACGGCGTACCGACTGCCGTCGAGTACCGCGGTCACCGTCGAACACTCGTGCGCGCCGCGGCTGCCGAGTGCCAGGATCTCCGTGCGCGCGTTCAGCGCCACCACCGTGTCCAGGTCGACGCCGGCTCCCTCGGCCACGCCCTCGAGTTCGTCGAGCACGTCACTGCGCCATCCACGGACGGCCGCGATGGTCTCGCCGACGGCCGCGCGTTCCTGCTCGGCGCTCACCCCCGATGCCCGGTACAGCTCCGAGTAGCCGGCGTAGACCGCGGCGAGGCTGGGACGCAGCGCCCGGCCCCGGGCCTGGCCCCGCTCGCGTGGCGTGCCGCCCGCGACGTCGATGTGCAGCCGCTCCTGCGTGGGTGTCACTCTCGTTTCCTTACGTTGATGGTGGGTCGGGTCGGTCGGTGCCGACGAGCGCGTCGCGGAGGCCACGCCGCGGACGCCATCCCGGGCGGGGCGCCGACGCGATGAGTAGCCGCGTGTAGGGCTGCTGCGGGGTGTCGAGGACGGTATCGACACCACCGCGCTCGATGATCCTGCCGGAGCGCATGACCACGACGTCGTCGGCAATGTCGCGCACCACCGAGAGGTCGTGCGTGATGAACACATAGGACAGGCCGTGCTCGGCACGCAATCGCTTGAGCAGGTCGAGCACCTGCGACTGGACCGATACGTCCAGCGCCGACACGGCCTCGTCCAGGACGATCACGGCCGGCTCGGCCGCCAGCGCCCGCGCGATCGCGACCCGCTGCTTCTGCCCGCCCGACAGCGCCTCGGGCCGGGCACGAGCATGCCGCTCGGTCAGGCCCACCTCGGCGAACAGCTCGCGGAGCCTGGTTCGCCTGCCGGCCTTGTCGAGATCCGGGCGGTGTGCGCGCAGCATCTCGTCGATGGTGGCGGACACGGGCAGCGACCGGTTCAACGATCCCTGCGGATCTTGGAACACCATCTGCACCAGCTTCGCCCGCTCGCGAAGCTGCCGTCGCGCCGTCGTGGGCCGCACCTGGCGACCGTCGATGCGCACGGTGCCCGAGTCGGCCGACTCCAGTCCGACGATGACCCGCGCGAGCGTCGACTTGCCCGAACCCGACTCTCCCACCACCGCCAGGCAGGTGCCACGACGGACGACACACGACACGTCGTCGAGCGCCCTCACGCCGGCCTTGCGGCCCAGGTGGAACGTGCGGCCGAGATGCTCGACCTCGATGATCGGCGTGGCGGTCATGCCGTGGCCTCCGGCGCGCTCGTGCCCGTCGCGGTCAAGAACGCGGCCTCGGGGTGACCGTCGGGGTAGAGCAGCGGACGGGCGGCCATCAGCGCGCGGGTGAACTCGTGCTGCGGACGGTCCCGAATCCGTTCCGGGGTACCGACTTCGAGGACCACCCCGTCCTTCATGACCGCGAGGCGATCGCAGACGCCGGCCGCCAGGTCCAGGTCGTGCGTCACGAAGACCATCGAGAGCCCGTGCTCCCGCCGCAGTTCGTCGAGGATGGCGGCGACCTCGGCCTGCGTCGTGACGTCGAGCGCCGTGGTGGGTTCGTCGGCCAGCAACAGCTTGGGCGTACCCGAGAGCGCCCCTGCGATGACGACGCGCTGCAGCATGCCGCCCGACAGTTGGTGCGGATAGGACCGCAGCACGCGGTCGGTGTCGGTGATGCCGACGTCCCGCAACAGCTCGGCCGCCCGGCGCCGGGCCTCGGCTCGACCCATCGACCGTGCGTCGGTCATGCCTTCGAGCAGGAAGCGGCCAACCGGCAGAACGGGATTGAGCGCCCCATGCGGATTCTGCGCAATGAGCGCGAGATCGTCGGCCCGGATGGTCCGCAGCGACTCCCCTTCCGCCGCCAGCAGGTCGACGCCGTCGAGGTGGATCGCACCCGTGACGCGGGCGCCTGCCGGCTCGATGCCCAGGATGCACTTGAGCGTCATGGACTTTCCGGACCCGGACTCGCCGACGAGGCCCAGCGCCTCGCCCGCGCCGAGTTCGAACGACACCCCGCGCAGGATCTCGGCCTCGCGGCCGGTGGCGGGATCGGTTACGCCCAGGGTCAACTCGTCGACCGTCAACATCATCGCGTCCTCCCCGACGCCCGGCGGCCCCCGAGTTGCTCACCGACGTAACCGAAGGCCGCGACGGTGATCACGATGGCAAGGCCCGCGTACACGCTCTGCTCCCAGTAGCCCCGTTGCAGTGACGCCTGCCCGTTGGAGACCATGAGCCCCCAGTCCGGCGTGGGCGGTTGCACGCCGAGGCCGAGGAACGACAGCGCGGCGAGTTCGATCATCGCGTAGCCGAAATTGATCGTCATGCCCGTCAGGATCTGCGTGCGGACGTTGGGCAGGATGTGCCGCACCGTGATGAGGAAGCCCGAGATGCCCTGCAGCTGAGCCGACGTCACGTAGGGCAGGTGGCGTTCGCGCAACGCGACCGCACGGATCACCCGAGCCGAATAGGGAGTGAACCCGATGGCCAGCGCCACCGACGCGGTGAGCAGCGACGGTCCGAAGATTGCGATGGCGAGGATCGCCAGCAGCATCGTCGGGAATGCGAACAGGATGTCGAGCACCCTGCTGATCAGCGCGTCGACCCTGCCACCGAACCACACCGCGGTCAGCGCCAGCGTCGTGGCCAGCACGGCGGTCAGCACGATCACGATCGTCGGACCGAGCAAACTCGTCCGAGCACCCCAGAGGATTCGCGAGAACACGTCGCGACCCGATTGATCGGTACCCATCAGGTGGGCGGCGCTGAAGGCCTCGTGCCGCTGGGTGACGCTGCCCGCGAAGGGGTCGTAGGGAGCGACGAGCGGCGCCAACAGCGCGGCCAGGACGACCACCACGATGATGCCGAGGCTGATGACGCCCGCGACGCCGAGCCGGCGGACGACGCGCCGCCAGGCCGGAATCGTTACGACGTCGACGTTTCCCGCCGGCAAGGTCGCCGCCTGGGGTGTGGGCGGGGGCGCGACGTGCGGTTCGGTCATCGGGCGGCCACCCGATCGTCGAGGCGGACGCGCGGATCGATCACCGCATACAGCAGATCGACGAGAAGGTTGATGACGCCGAAGGCGAGCACCATGATGAGCGCGATCGCCTGCACCACCGCGAAGTCCTTCTTCTGCACGGAGTTGACCAGCAGCGACCCGATACCGTCGAGCGTGAACGCGTACTCGATCACGAACGCGCTGGCCAGCAGGCCCGCGATGTTGGTGCCCAACACCGTCGTCACGGGCAGCATCGCGTTGCGCACGGTGTGGCGCCACAACACCAGCCGGCGCGGCACGCCGCGGGCGATCGCCATCACCACGTGTTCGGATCCCTGCTCCTCGCGGACCGCCGTCCTGGTGATGCGCGCGACGACGGCGACAGCCGGGAAGGCCAGCGCGACGGCCGGCAGCGTGAGGTGCCACAGCCGGTCGGTGAAGCCGCTCCCCGACCCCGACACCGGGAACCAGCCGAGATTCGACCCGAAGACGAACATCAGCACGAGCGCGGCGAAGAACGTCGGGACCGCGAAGCCGAGGTTGGACCCGAACACCACCAGTTTCTCGAAGGCACCGGACCGCGTCGCCGCCAACACCCCGAGCCCGACGCCGAACACGATGATCAGCAGCGCCGCCAACGCGGCGAGGAACGACGTCGTCGGAAGGCGCGAGGCCACCAGCGTGCTGACGTCCTGCTGGGTCAGCAGCGACCTGCCGAGGTTGCCCTGCAGCATGTCGAGCAGCCAGTGCCAGTACCGCACCAGGAACGGGTCGTCGAGCGCGTACTGGGCCCGAATCGATTCGAGCACTTCGGGACTCACGGTACGGCCCTGCACTAGGAACTGCTCCGGACTACCCGGGGCCAGGTACATCCCCGCGAACACGACGAAGCTCGAGACCACGAGCACGGCGACCAGTGCACCGAACCGCTTGACGGCGTACGTCATCGACGACGACCTCCCATGACGTCTGCGATTTACTCAGCGGCGCCGAGGTCGGCGGCCCACGGGTAGTACAGGTAGACGAAGGACGCAGGCGCCCCCGTGATCTCGTCGCTCATGTACATCCGGACCACGAGGTCGTTGATCGGCACCCACGGTTGCTGCTGCATGACCAACGCCTCGGCGTCGACGGTCAGCTCGGCCCGTTTCTTGGGATCGGCCTCGGCATAGGCCGCGTCGATGGCGCGGTCGATGGCGGGGTTGGAGAAGGCCGAGAAGTTCTGCTCGGCACCGGTGTACGCGATGTCCTTGAGCTGGTTCAGCGGTGACGGCGACGTGAGGTAGTTCGTCGTCACGAAGCCGTCGTAGCCGGCACGAGCCTTCGGATCGGAGAAGAAGGTGCCGAACTGGGCACTGGGAACACCGACAGGTTCCACGACCAGCCCGAGTTCCTTGGCGCCGTTGGCGATCTCGTTGAGGATATCGGCGTAGAAGCTGCGCTCGCTGGGGTAGGCGATGCGAATCGGCTTCGACGTGTCGACCGTCGCGGCCTTCAGTTCGTCCTTGGCGGCGGCGACGTCGAAGCTCAGGTCCGGCAGCTTCTCGTCACGCAGTGCGGCGACGTCGGGGTACCGATCCCATGGTGCTTGCGGCACCACCGAGCGCGACGGCGTCGCCGTGCCTTCGTAGACCGTGTCCGCGATGGCCTGCCTGTCGGTCGCCCGGGTCAGCGCCCGGCGGACGGCGGGATCGCCGAACACGCCCTGGCCGGTGGAGATGATGGCCATGTCCTGCATGCCCTGGCCGTAGTAGAGCTTGCCCCTGGAGCCGTTCGACAGCTCGCCGAGGGCGGGCAGGGGGACGTCGTAGGACCCCTGGATCTCGCCGGTGGACAGCGCGGTCGCGATGGCGGTCGGATCGACGACGAAGCCGATCTCGACCTCCTTGGCCTTGGCCTTGCGGTCGGCGTTCCAGTAGCCGTCGTACCGCTGCAGGGTGATCGACTGCCCCTGCTTCCAGCCGCCCGGCGCGAATCGCAGCGGGCCGGTGCACATCACGCCGGCACCCGGGTTGCCGTAGTCCTGGCCGGCGGCCACGCGCTGCCGCTGCTGCACGACGGCGCCCAAGTTGGTCGAGAGCGATTCGGGCAGAATCGTATTGGGCTCGGTCAGCGTCAGTGTCACCTGGTGGTCGCCAGTCTTGGCGATGCTCGCCACCTTGTCGAAGCTGGAGGCCAGGTAGCTGCCCTCCTTGGGGTCCAGGTGACGGTTGAGGCTGAACACGACGTCGTCGGCCGTCATGGGACTGCCGTCCCAGAACGTCACGTCGTCGCGCAAGTCGAACACGTAGGTCTTGCCGTCGGGAGACAGCGTGAAGCCCTTGGCCAGGTTGGGCGTGACCGAGAAGTCGGGCTGCATCTGGAACAGCGACTCACACAGGTTGGCCACGATCTGGTTCTCGGAGTAGTTGAACGCCTTGATCGGGTCGAGGCTCGCCAGCTCACCGTAGGTCGAGTTCCACGTGACCTTGTCGGCGTCCCCCTTGGCCGGGGGCGTGGTCTGCAGCAGGTTGGTCGTCTTGGACGTACCGGAGGCGTCGTCGCCCCCGCCGCGATTGCCCGAGGCGCACGCGGAGACGGTCAATCCGGCGGCGACGAGCAGGGCGATCGACGCCCTGGTCCTGGCAAGCAACACGTGTTCTCCGTTCGACGTACGGGCCTGGCATCCGGGTCGTCCGACCGAGCCCCGCCTGACGACCGCGCCGAATGCTAGCACCCAAACCGGTTTGGTTAATGACCTAGGTCACGTTCTCCCACGACGTGCCGGCGATTCGACCCGCTAATCTGACGCGATGCAGCGGACGGGGCGGCCGACGATCAGGGACGTCGCCAAGGCGGCGGGGGTGTCCCCCACGACCGTGTCGCACGCGCTCAACGGCAAGGGCGTGGTGCGCCGCGAGACCGTCGAACGCATCGAACGGATCGCCGCGGAGATCGGCTACCGCCCGAACGCGGTCGCACGCGGCCTCGGCCAAGGCTGGCTGGGGCTACTCGCCCTCGTCATCCGACCACTGCACAGCCTCGGCAAGGAGACCTACCTGCCCGAAGGCGTCGACTACTACCTCCGGATGTCCGGTGCCGCAGCACTTGCCGCCATGGAGCACGGCTACAGCATGATGCTGATCGACGATCCCACCCGGCCGAGCGTGCCGCTCAGCGCGCTCGCCGCGGACGCCTACATCGTCGTCGAGCCCTACGAGAACGACCCCGTGCTGACGCTGCTGGTGGAGCAGCACATCCCGGTCGTCGCCATCGGGGCCGACCCGGCGCGACCGGGCCGCTTCGTCGAACTCAGCGAGGGCGCCGACCAACAGACCGAGCTGATGCTGGCACACCTGGTGGCCGCGGGCGCCCGACGCATCGCCCTGGTCACCGGCACCACGCGCAACGACTGGAACATCAGCACGCGCCGCGTGATGCGGGAGTGGAACGCCGCCAGGGGGCTGGACCCGCTCATCCTCTCGCTGCCGGAAGTCGACGGCGAAGCCGTCGGCGACGTCGTGCTCGATCACTTCCTCGACGACGCGGCCACCGATCGCCCGGATGCGATCTTCTGCCTCACCGGGCGGCACGCGGCGGGCGTCACCGCGGCCGCCCTGCGCCGCGGCCTGCGGGTGCCGGAAGACCTCCTGGTCGCGGCCGCCGCCGGGGTCTTGCAGAACCGCACCTCCACGCCCACCGTCACGACCCTCGACCTGCGGCCAGAGGAAACCGCGCAGCGCGCCGTCGAGATCGCGGTCCAGCTCGCCGAGGGCGCCGCGGTAGAGGGTCAATCCCAGTCACCCGAACCACGCCTGGAAGTGCGACAGTCCACCACCCGATGACGAGCGATTCGTGGAGTTTGCGTCGCGCGCAGCGCGACGCAAACTCCACGAATCGCGTCAGGAGGCAGGCTGCAGGTCGTACACCGTGGTGCCGCCGACCACCTGCTTGGGGAACGTCGCCTCGACCCAGGACGTGATGTCGGCGGCCGACCCGTCGCGGTGCATGCCGGGGCCCGGTCCGCGGTCGGAGGCCAGGAAGTACCGCACCTGACCGTCGGCCACGTACTGCTGGAACTCATGCAGCGTCGGCGACGGATCGCCGCCGGTGAAGCCGCCGATCGCCATGAGCGACTCCGTCGTCTTCAACTCCAAACCACTGACCTGCATGGACCCGATGGCCGCGGCGGCCCACCGGTAGTTGCCTGCCTCGGCGACCAACGTCTGCAGTTCCGGATCGTCATGGAAGCCGAACGGCCCGCCGTCGGGTTTGCCCTCGGGTCCACCCGGGCCGCCGAACCCGAAGCCGCCACCCGGTTTCGCCGGGCCGGACATCGCGATCGGGCCGCCTTGCCTGCCTGCGACGGTCGCGATGGTCCACACCGCCGGCGCGGCGGCGCCCACCAGGACGGCCGCCACGGCCAGGCCGGCCGCCACCCGGGGGCCGCGCGGGACGCCGACGACGAACGCCACCGCGACGACGAGCGCCCCGGCGAGCGCCACCCACCGCAGCGCGGACAGCCAGTCCGGGGTGCGGCCCAGGAGGACGAACGCCCATGCCCCGGTGGCTGCCACCATGACCGCCAGCACCGTGCGCGGGACGACAGCGGCGCGCCGTCGCCACAGTTCGGCGCCGGCCATGCCGACCACCGCCGCGACCGCGGGAGCCAGGGCCACCACGTAATACGGGTGGATCGTGCCGTCCATGAAGCTGAACACCACCGCGGTGACGAGCAACCAACCGCCCCACAGCAGCAGCGCGGCGCGGCGTCGGTCAGTGCGCGCCGCCCGCCACGTCAGCCACGCCACCGCACCCATGCCCAGCAGCGCCGCGGGCAGCAGCCACGATGCCTCGGTCCCGAACGACGGGCCGAACATGCGGGTGACGCCCGGCTGGCCGCCGAAGAGCACGCTGCCGCCGAACGGGCCCTCGTGCTCGCCGCCTGGACCGTGGCCTCCCCCGCCGCCAGGACCGCCGCCGCCGAGGATGCGTTGAACGCCGTTGTAGCCCAAGGCCAATTGCAGCAGGGTGTTGTCGGTGGAGCCCGCGATGTAGGGCCGCGAGTCCGCGGGCCACAGCTGCACCAGGGCGACGTACCACCCCGCCGAGACCACCACCGCCACACCGGCGATCAGCAGCGCACCGATGCGGCGCCACAGCGAGATGGGTGCCGCCACCAGGAAGGCCAGGGCCAACGCGGGCACCGGCAGGAACGCCTGCAGCATCTTGGTCAAGAACGCGAACCCCACCGCCACACCGGTCAGTGCCATCCAGCGGTAGCTGCCGTGTTCGACGGCGCGCACCGTGCAGTAGGCGGCGACGACCAGTAGCAGAACCAGCAGGGCGTCCGGGTTGTCGTAGCGGAACATCAACGCCGCGACGGGCGTCACCGCCAGGGCGGTGCCGGCCAGCAGCCCGGCACCCGCACCGTTGGTGCGCTTGACCGTGGCGTACAGCACGGCGACGGCCGCGACGCCCATCAGCGCCTGCGGCAGCAGCAACGTGAACTCGTTGAACCCGAAGAGCCTGCCGGACAAGCCCATCACCCACATCGCGGCGGGGGGCTTGTCGACGGTGATGGCGTTGCCTGCGTCGAGCGAGCCGAACAGCCAGGCCTTCCAACTCTGGGTGGCAGCCTGGGCCGCGGCGGCGTAGTAGTCGTTGGCCCAGCCGTTGGAGCCCAGGCCCCACAGGTACAGCACTGCGGTACCGGCCAGCAGGAGCGGCAGTCGGAGCTTCGCCCAGCGGGACTGATCGGACTCGGTCCCGGGCTCGGCCGCGGCGGCTCGGTCGGCGGTGAGCGTCATCGACGGTTTCCTTCACGGGTGTGGGAGCGGCGGGGGTGGAACACCCAGCCGCGCAGGAGGACGAATCGCACGCAGGTGGCGATCAGGTTGGCAGCCACCAGCACGCCGATCTCCAGCATGCGATGGGGTTGGTCGACGAGGCCGTGCAGGCCCGCGAGCGCGCCGCTGGTGATCGCGAGCGCGATGCCGAACACGATGAGTCCCTCGACGTGGTGGCGGGCCACGTTGCCCGCGACACCGAAGGTGAAGCGGCGGTTGGCCGCGGTGTTGCCGACCGCCGTCACCAGCAGGGCCACCAGGTTGGCGGCCTGCGCGCCGATGACGGGGTGCAGCAGCACGAACAGCAGCAGGTAGGCCGCCGTGGATGCGACGCCGATGGCACCGAACCGCACCACCTGGCGTAGCAGCGACCGCGGCGCAGCCGAGCGCCGCGACGGACTCAGTTGCGCGGCAATGGCGTTCACCGGGATGGAGCCGTCGGCGAAGCCGCGCAGCAGCCGGCCGACCCCCTTGAGGTCGGTGACGGCCGTGGCCACGATGTCGACGCGACTGTCCGGGTCGTCCACCCAGTCGACGGGCACCTCGTGGATGCGCAACCCGCTGCGCTCGGCGAGCACCAGCAGCTCGGTGTCGAAGAACCACCCGGTGTCGGACACGTGCGGCAGCAGTTCACCTGCGACGTCGGCCCGGATGGCCTTGAACCCGCACTGGGCGTCGGAGAACCCGGCCGACAGCGTGGAGCGCAAGATGAGGTTGTAGCAGCGCGAGATGATCTCGCGCTTGGCGCCGCGCACCACACGCGACCCGCGGCTCAGCCGGGTGCCGATCGCGAGGTCGGAGTGTCCCGAGATCAGGGGGGCCACCAGCGGCGCCAGCGCCGCCAGGTCGGTCGACAGGTCGACGTCCATGTACGCGAGCACCTGGGCGTCCGACCGCAGCCACACGTCGTGCAGCGCACGCCCACGGCCCTTCTGCTCCAGGCGCACGTAGCGGACGTCGGGCAGGGTCGCCGCCAGGTGCGCGCCGATCTCCGGGGTCGCGTCGACGCTGGCGTTGTCGGCGATGGTGATCCGCACCGGGTACGGAAACGTCTCGCGCAGGTGATCGCGCAACCGGTGCACCGAAGCGGCCAGCGCGGCTTCTTCGTTGTACACGGGGATCACCACGTCGAGCACGGGGACGCCCCTGTCGGCGGCGGCACGCGCCGCATTGGGGCGGGAGGCGAAGCGGGTCACGGTGTCCGTCCGCAGGTCGATGTCCGTCATGAGTCAATCGTCGATCGGGGCGTTGTGTCGGCTGTGGGCATTGGCTATGCACCACCTATGAATCGGGGGCGGTTGAATCGGGGGCGGTGAGGTCGTAGATCTCCACCGGAGGGTGACCGGACTCGACGGCGACGGGCCTGAAGTGCGTCCTGACCCACTCCGCGATGTGCGCGGCCTCCTGGCTGCCGCTGCTGCCTCCCCGGCCGTGACCGCCGAACCCGCCCATCACGCGGGCGTTGACGAAGTAGTGCACCTGCCGCTGAGCCACCAGCTGCTGGAACTCCGAAAGCGTTGGCGCAGGGTCGGTTCCGTTGAACCCGCCGACCGCCATCACCGGCACGCCGGTGGCCAGCTGGTATCCGGCGGCGTTGTTCGAGCCGACGACGGCGGCGGCCCAGCGATAGCTCCCGGCGTCGGTGCGCACCAACCGGGCCACGTCGTCGCCGACGTCGGGCGAGTCGAGCAGGCCGCCGCCGAAGGACCCGAAGCCACCGCCACGCGCCGGGCCCACCGAGGGGATGGCGCCGGAGTGCGGTGACGCGGCCGTCGCGACCGCGTAGGCGCCGGGACCCAGCAGGCACGCCGCCACGGCCAGCACGGCGGTCAGCCGGGCGACGGCCCCCGGCAGGCGCGCCACCACCACCAGCAGCACGGCGGCCACCAGCCCCGCCACGGCGATCGTGCCGCGCAACCAGGGCTGCCAGTCGGCCTGGCGGGCCAGCAGCACCACGGCCAGCACGGCGGTGCCCGCCACGGCAGCCGCCATGGCCGCTGCCGCGCGCACGTCGGATCGGTTGCGCCACAGGACGGTCGCGCCGATGCCGACGGTCGCCCCGATCGCGGGCGCCAGTGCCACCGTGTAGTACTGGTGCAGAATGCCGTTGGCGAAGCTGAACACCGCGGCCGTCACGAGCAGCCAACCACCCCACGTGACGGCCGCCGTGCGCAGCGGATCGGTGCGCGGCGTGCGACGAGCCACCACGATCGTGGCCCCGAGCCCGATGAGCGCGGCGGGCAGCAGCCACCCCGCGTAGTCGCCCATGCTGGCGCCGAGCAACCGCCCCCAGCCCACGTCGAAGTTCATGTTGCCGAGGCCGCCCACCTCGTTCCCCGTCAGCCGGCCGACGCCGTTGTAGCCCAGGGCGAGTTCGAGGACGCTGTCGTGCTGCGAACCGCCGACGTAGGGTCGTTGGGACGCCGGCCACGCCTCGACGAGCACGAGATACCACCCCGCGGTGACGACCATGGCCAGCGTGCCCGCGGCCAGGCGCCGTGCCCGGGTGCGCCAGGGCACCGCCGCGGTGAGCAGGTAGGCGAGCCCGAACCCCGGCAGCACCAGGAACGCCTGCACCATCTTGGCCAGGAACCCGATCCCGACCGCGACGCCGGCACCGACGAGCCACCATCGCCCGGCGTCGGGGACGCATGCGCGTTGCACGCAGTACGCGCCGACGACGAGCGCGAGCACCAGCAGAGCGTCGGGGTTGTTGAACCGGAACATCAGCACCGCCGCCGGGGTGAGCGCGCACACCGCGCCCGCCAGCAGGCCCGCCCACGGTCCGGCGGCACGACGCACCGCCGCGGACAGCACCGCCACCGTCGCGACGCCCATCAGCGCCTGCGGTACCAGCACGCTCCACGGGTTGAGCCCGAACAGGCGCACCGAGACGTCCATCACCCACAGTGCGCCGGGGGTCTTGTCGACGGTGATCGCGTTGCCCGCGTCACTCGAGCCGAACAGCATGGCCGTCCAGCTCTGCGCCCCGGCCTGCGCCGCTGCCGAGTAGAAGGCGTTGGCCCATCCGCTGGCCGACAGTCCCCACAGGTACAGCACCGCCGTCGCCGACAGCAGCACGCCGTGGGCGACGCGATGCCACGGCACCGTGCGCGGGCCGCGCGCGCCGTCGAGTCCAGGTTCCGAGGCGCGCGGCAGTACTGCAGTCACCAGGCCGATTCTCGGTGAGCCCGCTAGGCGTTGGTTTTGTTCGAGCTGTGCGCGACCTGTGAACGTTCGAAGGTGACGACGAACTCGGTGCGACCGGGCCGGCTCCGCACGTCGATGCTGCCACCGTGAGCCTTGACCACCGCGGCCACGATCGCCAGGCCCAGCCCCGTGCTGCCCTCCCGGCGCGAGCGCGACGAGTCGCCGCGGGCGAATCGCTCGAAGACCTCCGGCTGCAGCGCGTCGGGGATGCCCGGCCCGTCGTCGGCGACCGTCAGCACGGCCGTGTCGGCGCGCGTCTGCAGCACCGTCGTCACCGTGGTGCCCGGCGGGGTGTGGGTGCGCGCGTTCGCCAGTAGGTTCGCCACGACCTGGTGCAGCCGGGCCTCGTCGCCGACGACCATCACCGGGTCCTCCGGGAGGTCCAGCGACCACACGTGATCGGGGCCGGCGACGTGGGCGTCGCCCAACGCGTCGACGACGAGCCGAGACAGGTCGACGTCCTCGCGGACCAGGGCACGGCCGGCGTCCAGGCGCGCCAACAGCAGCATGTCCTCGACCAGCTGCGTCATGCGGTGCGTCTCGGATTCCACGCGGCTCATCGCGTGCGCGACGTCGTCGGGCAACTCGGCCCGTTTGCGTTGTGCCAGTTCGGTGTATCCGCGGATGGCCGCGAGCGGCGTGCGCAGCTCGTGGCTGGCGTCGGCGACGAACTGCCGCACCCGGGTCTCGCTGTCGTGGCGCGCCGTCAACGCGCCCGCGATGCGATCGAGCATGCGGTTGAGCGCGGTCCCCAGCTGCCCGATCTCGGTGTGCCGGGCCGCGGGGTCGACGCGCACGATCGGCGTCGGCAGGCGGACCTCGCCGCGGTCGAGTTCGAGGTTGGCCACGTCCCGGGCGGCCGACGCCACGCGCGACAGCGGCGTCAGCTGTCTGCGGACGATGAGGATTCCCGCGATGGCCGCGGCGATCAGCGCCACGCCGGACACGACGCAGAACATGCCGAGGACCCACAACAGCGTGTCGTCGACCACCGACAGCGGCAGGCCCGTCACGATCGTCTGCCCGCCGTGGTGCGAGTGCAACCCGATGACGCGGTAACGACCCAGCCCGTCGAGCACGATGGTCTCGGGTCTGCGGTCGGGCGGCACGTGCGCCAGTTGTGCCGACGCCGCCGCGGTGACGTTCGAGCGGCCGCCCTCGGAGGTGATGACACCGGCATCGACGTCACCGCCCGGCGACACCACCGCCCCGACCGTGCGCGCGGCCTGGCCGGGGGCGTTGAGGAACCCGGGACCTGGCCCCGCCTCGGGATCCCAGCGCCTGCTGGGGGGCAGTTGCATCGGCGGGGGGAACGGCGGCAGGTCGAAGATGGCCGCCGATCGTCGGCCCGCCTCCATCAGCTGTTCGTCGAGTTGGTGCGACAGGAAGCGTTGCAGCGCGAATTCGGTCGCGACGCCGATGGCCGCGCACACCGCCGCCAGCAGGACCACCTGGGTCACCAGCAGTCGGGCCCGCAGGGACCACGTCCGGGGCGACAGGACGCGCGAATGCCGTTCAGCGGGCGGGCTTGAGGACATACCCCGCGCCCCGCAACGTGTGGATCATCGGCTCGCGACCGCTGTCGATCTTCTTGCGCAGATAGCTGACGTACAGCTCGACGATGTTGGAGCGGCCACCGAAGTCGTAGCTCCACACGCGATCCAGGATCTGCGACTTGCTGAGCACCCGCTTGGCGTTGCGCATCATGAAGCGCAACAGCTCGAACTCGGTGGCGGTCAACGTGATCGCCTCGCCCGCGCGCGTCACCTCGTGACTGTCCTCGTCGAGCACCAGGTCCCCGACCACGATCTGGGACCCGCCCGCCTCGTCGGCAACGCCGGTGCGGCGCAACAACGCCCGCAATCGCAGCACCACTTCCTCGATGCTGAACGGCTTGGTCACGTAGTCGTCACCGCCTGCGGTGAGCCCGGCGATGCGGTCTTCGACGGAGTCCTTGGCCGTCAACAGCAGCAGCGGCAGACCGGGAATCTGCGCCCGCAACTCGCGCAGGACGTCGAGTCCGCTCATGTCGGGCAGCATCACGTCGAGCACCACCACGTCCGGCGGCGTCTCGCGCGCCGCGGCGATCGCGGTGGCGCCGTCGCCCGCCGTCGTGATGTCCCAGCCCTCGTAGCGCAACGCCATGGACACCAGCTCGGCCAACACCGGCTCGTCGTCGACGACGAGCACGTTGATCGGGCTGCCGTCGGCGCGGCGCATGACGACGCGGCCGTCGTTGTCAGTGCTCACGACCGTCCATCATGCGCCGCAGCCATGGGCTCATCCTGTGTCGAGTCTATGTGCCCGCTGTGAGAATGTGCACCGGGACAATGCGCACCGGGAGAATGTGCACCGGCGGACCCGCTCGGGTGATTCACAGCCGGCACTCACGTCGAGCGGGCATCGTGAGGACATGAACTCGTGGGGCGTGCGCGGCACTCTGGCCGCGATGGGCGTGGCGGCCGTGGTCGGCGGCGTCGGCGGCGTGGCGGTGTATGCCGCCACGGATCAACCGTCGGGAATGCCGGGACCCGGCCATTGGCCGCCCCCTCCGCAGCAGCACGCCGGCGAACCTCGCCAGGTGGGGGCGGCGGCCGCCGTCGATCCCGCGCCCCTGCACGGCGAGTCGGTCGTCGCCGACGGCAAGGACGGGTTCGCGACCCAACTCACCCAGACCGGCACGCTCACCGCCGTCTCGCCGACGTCGGTGACCGTCGCCAGCGCCGACGGTTACCGCCACGACTACGTGCTGCCGAAGGGTTCGGCGACGCCGCCGTTCCACGTCGGGGACGCCGTGGTGATACGCGCCACACGCGAAGGGGAGGCCGCGGTCGTGCAGACCATGCGACCTCCCCTGGCGTCTGACGGCAACTAGCCCGGGACACCCTCGAGTTCGGGCGGCAGCGGCGCCGGGCCCTCGATCTCGGGGGTGGCCGACGGGCTGGTGGGCGTCGGCGGCGCCGTGGTCAACGTCGTGGTCTCGGCCGTCGTCACCTCGGTCGGCGTGACAGGGCCCGGCGGTGCCGGCTCCGACGGCTCGGCGGCACTGGTGGCCATCGCGACGCCGCCCATGGCGAGCAGCGCGGCGGTGCCTGCGGTCGCGGTCATCAGCTTCATCTTCGTGTTCATCACGTGGATCACTCCAGTCGAACGGGTTTCGGCTCGATGCGGGGCGTGCCCCCGCGCCTCGGGTAGCCCGCTGCAGGCACGCTGAAACACCGCTGTGACCGCGCTGGGACGCACCTGGTCGTCGAATCCCAGCTCACGGGCCCTCGGATCCGCGCCACTTGGCGGCCTCCTGCTCCGACGGAAGGGGCGCGCTGCGAGCCCCTTCCGTCGGAGCGGCGCCACCGTCGATCCAACGCCGCGAAACCGTGAGATCGCGCCCATCCCGCTCCAGTGACTCGTGCACGCCCGGCGCGTCCAGACCGGTACCTGACGGCGTCGTCGTCGCCCATCTCCTACCCTGTCGGCATGCGAGTACCGGCGGACGCGACGTGACGCGATTCCTGGCTCGGCGGCTGCTGAACTACGCCGTGCTGCTGGCGCTGGCGTCGTTTCTGACCTTCTGTCTGACCGCGTGGGCGTTCAACCCACTGGAGAACCTGGAGAGCCGCAACCCGCGCCCACCCCAGGCCGTCATCGACGCCAAGGCCGCCGAACTCAACCTCGACAAACCCGTGCTCGAGCGCTACGGCATCTGGGTCGCCGACGCCGCGCACGGCGACTTCGGCACCACGATCACGGGAGCGCCCGTGTCCGAGGAGATGTGGCGCCGGATCGGGGTCAGCCTGCGCCTGGTCGTGATCGGTTCGGTGGTGGGCACGGTGCTCGGCGTGATCGTGGGCGCCTGGGGCGCCATCCGGCAGTACCGGCTGTCGGATCGCGTGATCACCGCGCTGTCCCTGCTGCTGATCAGCACGCCCATGCTGGTGCTGGCGCCCCTGCTGATGCTGCCCGCCAACTACGTCAACGGCCTGCTCGGGTTCGAACTGTTCCGCTACATCGGGGAATCCTCGACGACGGTGGGGCCCGGAGTGGGCGAACGACTGCTGGACCGGCTGCAACACCTGGTGGTGCCGACGACGGCGCTGGTGTTGTCGGCGACCGCGGGATACAGCCGCTACCAACGCAGCGCGATGCTCGACGTGTTGGGCCAGGACTTCATCCGCACCGCCAGGGCCAAGGGTCTGACGCGACGCCAGGCATTGTTCAAGCACGGGCTGCGCACGGCGCTGATCCCCATGGCCACGCTGTTCGCCTACAGCGTCGGCGGTTTGGTCACCGGCGCGGTCTTCGTCGAGAAGATCTTCGGCTGGCACGGCATGGGTGAGTGGGCGGTGCAGGGCATCGCCACGCAGGACACCAACATCGTGGCCGCCATCACCGTGTTCACCGGAGCCACCGTGCTTCTGGCGGGCATGCTCTCCGACGTCATCTACGCCGCCCTCGACCCGAGAGTGAGGGTGACGTGACCGACCGCTCGGACGAGCCCGTGACCACCGACGACGCGCTGGCCGCGCGGTCGGGACTGCACCCGCAGGCGTTCGCGTCCCGGCGCACGCTGGTGCTCCGGCGGTTCCTGCGCAACCGGTTGGCCGTGACCGCCGCGGTCGTGCTGCTGGTGCTCCTGGTGGGGTGCTACGCCCTGCCGCCGTTCTTGCCCTGGAAGTACTCGGACCTGGACTACCTGGCCCTGCAGGAGCCGCCGAGCGTCCGACACTGGTTCGGCACCAACGGCCTGGGGCAGGACCTGTTCGTCCAGACGCTGCGCGGCATGCAGAAGTCGCTGCTGATCGGGTTCTGCGTGGCGTTTGCCTCGACCATCGTCGCCGCCACCGTCGGCGCCGTCGCCGGATACTTCGGTGGGATACGCGACCGGGCCCTGATGTGGCTGGTGGACCTGCTGCTGGTCGTCCCGAGCTTCATCCTGATCCTCATCATCACACCGCGCACCCGTGGCGCCGACACCGTGCTGTGGCTCATCGTGCTGCTGTCGGCGTTCAGCTGGATGATCAGTGCGCGCATGGTGCGCGGCCTGGTCATGAGCCTGCGGACGCGCGAATACGTCACGGCCGCACGGTACATGGGCGTGCCCGCGTGGCGGATCATCGTCCGGCACCTGCTGCCCAACGTGGCGTCGATCCTCATCATCGACACCGCGCTCAACGTCGGCGTGGCGATCCTCGCCGAAACCGGGCTCAGCTTCCTGGGTTTCGGCATCCAGCCTCCCGACGTCTCCCTGGGCACCCTCATCAGCGACGGCACGCAGTCGGCGCTGACGTTCCCCTGGCTGTTCCTGTTCCCGGCGGGCATCTTGGTGTTGATCGTGATGTGCGCCAACGTGATCGGTGACGGATTGCGCGACGCGCTGGACCCCGGCGCCCGCAACCTGAGGCGGAGCCGATGAGCGACCTACTGTCGGTGACCGATCTCGAGGTGCGGTTCCCCACCGACACCGCCGACGTCGCTGCGGTGCGCGGCATGTCGTTCGACGTCCGGCCTCGCGAAGTGCTGGCGCTGGTCGGCGAATCGGGGGCGGGCAAGTCCGCGACCGCGATGGCCGTCGTGGGCCTGCTCCCGGAGTACGCCGCGGTGTCTGGATCGGTGCGGCTGGACGGCCAGGAACTGCTCGGCCTCGACGACGCGAGCATGTCGCGCATCCGGGGCCGTCGGATCGGCACCGTGTTCCAGGACCCGATGTCGGCGCTGACGCCCGTCTACACCGTGGGCGACCAGATCGCGGAGGCCCTGCGGGTGCACCAACCGGACCTGCGCCGGGCCGCCGCGCGAGCCCGCGCCGTCGAGCTGCTGGACCTGGTGGGCATCGACCAACCCGAGCGTCGGGCGCGGGCGTTCCCGCACGAACTGTCCGGGGGCGAGCGGCAACGCGTCGTCATCGCCATCGCCATCGCCAACGACCCGGACCTCATCATCTGCGACGAGCCGACGACCGCACTCGACGTCACCGTGCAGGCGCAGATCCTCGACGTGCTGCGCACCGCGCGCGACGTCACCGGCGCCGGCGTGCTGATCATCACCCACGACCTGGGCGTGGTGTCGGAGTTCGCCGACCGCGCCATGGTGATGTACGCGGGCCGCACCGTCGAGACCGCGCCGGTGGCGACGCTGATCGGTGAGCGCGTGATGCCCTACACCGTGGGCCTCCTGGGCTCGGTGCCCCACCTCGACGCCGCCCAGGGCTCACGGCTGGTCCCGATTCCCGGCGCCCCGCCTGCCATGGCCGCATTACCGCCCGGTTGCACGTTCGCGCCACGCTGCCCCTTGGCCGTCGACGACTGCCGCTCCGCCGAACCTGCGCTGGTCGCCGTCGGGACCGACCACGCCGCGGCCTGCATCCGGATCGACGACGTGGCCGGCCGCACCGCGAGCGAGGTCTACGGGGTGTCGACCGCCGCACCGGAGGCCACCCGCGACCCGGACGCCGCCGTGGTGGTGCGGGTCACCGACCTGGTGAAGACCTACGACCTGACCAAGGGTGCGGTGTTCAAGCGCCGCGTCGGCGAGGTGCGCGCCGTCGACGGCATCAGCTTCGAACTGCGCCAGGGCCGCACCCTCGCCATCGTCGGCGAATCCGGCTCGGGCAAGAGCACCACGCTGCACCAGATCCTCGAACTGACCGCCCCCCAGGCCGGCTCGATCGAGGTGCTGGGCCGCGACGTGGCCGCGCTGGACCGGGTGGGCCGCCGGGCGCTGCGCGGCGACCTACAGGTGGTGTTCCAGGACCCCGTGGCCTCGCTCGATCCGCGGCTCCCGGTGTTCGACGTGTTGGCAGAACCGTTGACGGCCAACGGCTTCGAGGACGTCGACGATCGCGTCGCCGAGCTGCTGGGTCTGGTCGGGATGCGGCGCGAGGACGCCAGCCGCTACCCCGCCGAGTTCTCCGGTGGTCAAAAGCAACGCATCGGCATCGCTCGGGCGCTGGCCCTGCAGCCGAAGATCCTGGCGCTCGACGAACCCGTGTCGGCCCTCGACGTGTCGATCCAGGCGGGCATCATCAACCTGCTACTCGATCTGCAGGACCGCTTCGGCCTGTCCTACCTGTTCGTCTCACACGACCTGTCGGTGGTCAAGCACCTCGCCGACGAGGTGGTGGTGATGCACCGCGGCGTGGTGGTGGAGAGCGGGGCGGCTGCGACGGTGTTCGCCGACACGCAGCAGGAGTACACCCGGCGGTTGCTGGCCGCCGTGCCGACCGTCTGAGGCGCCCCCGGTGCCCGTGGACGGAGTCCACCAGTTGGCAGTGGACGGCGCCCACCAGTTGGCAGTGGACGGCGCCCACCGGGTGGCAGTGGACGACGGCGCCCACCGGGTGGCAGGGCACGGCGTCCACCGGGAACGCGCGCCGCACGATTAGAGTCGGACCGCATGACGATCAGACGCATCGCCATCAGCGTGCTGGTGGCCGGCCTGACCCTCACGGCGTGTGCGAGCAACGACTCCCCGCCGCCCCCTGCGGGCGGGACCGCCGCGGTCGGCACCACCAGCGACATGAACGTCCAGGATCCCGCGACCCTGCAGGAGGGCGGCGTGCTGCGCGTCGCGCTCACGGCGTTCCCCGAGAACTTCAACACGCTGCACATCGACGGCAACACCGGCGACAACTACGCGCTGGCCAAGCCGACCATGCCGCGCGCCTTCCGGATCGCCGCCGACGGGTCGGCCACCGTCAACACCGACTACTTCACCAGCGTCGAGCTGACGAGCACCAACCCGCAGGTGGTCACCTACACCATCAACCCCAAGGCCGTGTGGAGCGACGGCACCCCCATCACCTGGGAGGACATCCGGTCCCAGGTCGAAGCCATGCGGGGCACGAACAAGGCGTTCGCGATCGCGTCGCCCAACGGCACCGACCGCGTGGGCACCGTGACCCGCGGCGTCGACGACCGCCAGGCGATCATGACGTTCGCCAAGCCGTACTCCGATTGGAAGGGCATCTTCGCCGGCAACGGCATCCTCTATCCCAAGGCCGTGACCGCGACGCCCGAGGCCTTCAACACGGGCTTCCGCACCCAGCCGCCGCCGTCGGCGGGCCCCTTCATCATCACCGACATCGACCGCACCGCGCAGCGGATCACGTTGACGCGCAATCCCAAGTGGTGGGGCACGCCGCCGCGGTTGGACTCGATCACCTACAGCGTCCTCGACGACGCCGCCCGCATCCCCGCGCTGCAGAACAACTCGCTGGACGCGACCGGCCTGGCGAGCCTCGACGAGCTGGAGATCGCGCGCCGCACGCCCGGCATCGCGATCCGGCGCGCCCCGTCGCTGTCGTGGTACCACTTCACGTTCAACGGCGCCCCCGGTTCGATCCTGTCGGACAAGGCACTGCGCGTGGCGATCTCGAAGGGCATCGACCGCCAGGCGATCGCCAGCGTCACCCAGCGCGGCCTCACCGACGACCCGGTACCGCTCAACAACCACATCTACGTGGCAGGCCAGGAGGGCTATCAGGACAACAGCGCCCCGGTCGCCTTCGATCCCGAGGCCGCCAAGCGCGAACTCGACGACCTCGGCTGGCGGATGAACGGCCAATTCCGCGAGAAGGACGGCAAGCAGCTGGTGATCCGCGACATCTTCTACGACGCGGCGACCACGCGTCAGGTCGCCCAGATCGCGCAGAACAACCTGGCGCAGATCGGCGTCAAACTCGACATCCAGGCCAAGGGCGGCAACGGCTTCTTCAGCCAGTACGTCACCGTCGGCAACTTCGACGTCGCGCAATTCGCCTGGGGCGCCGACGCCTTCCCGCTGTCGAGCCTCACCCAGATCTACCTCTCCACGGGCGAGAGCAACTTCGGCAAGACCGGAAGCCCGGAGATCGACGCCAAGATCGAGGCCACGCTCGCCGAACTCGACCCGGTCAAGGCGCGCGCGTTGGCCAACGAACTCGACCAGCTGCTGTGGGCCGAGGCGGGCAGCCTGCCGCTGTTCCAGTCCCCCGGCAACGTCGCCGTGAAGAGCAACCTGGCCAACTTCGGCGCCGCCGGACTGGCCGACGTCGACTACACCGCGATCGGCTTCATGAAGTCGTGACGCTGCGCACGGCGCGCGGCACGGCCGCCGGGACCGCCGACTCGGCGACCGCGGCCGCGCCGATGCCCCACCGCAGCATGCGCATGGGCAGCGAGCTCGGCATGACGTCGAGTTCGGCTGCCCGCTGCGGCAACTCGGCCGCCCGCCCCGCGGCCACGGCCACGGCCACCTCCAGCGCGGCGCGTTCCCGGGTGTCCAGCATGCTGTGCCCGGCGGTGGGCAGGTCCACCAGCACGGCGTCGGGGATCAGCTCGGCGATGCGCCGGGCGACTGACGGCGGCGTGGTGAGGTCCCGCCCGCCCGCGATCACGGCGGTCGGCCAGTCGAACCGCGGCATCTCGGTGATCAGGTCGAAGGGCTCGGCGACGAACTCGGGATCACACGTGGCGAGCGCGCGCATCGCCACGGCGGGATCGATGGGCCCGCCGTCCGGTGCCGCGCCGTAGTTCAGCTCGCGGTAGCCGATGCGACCCACCAGGTCGGGCTCGTGGTGGTAGGGCGTCTTGCGCTCGAAGAGGTAGCGGGTGCCGAGACCGACTGCGCCCCACAGCCAGTCGTGGCCGCTCAGCAGCAGGTCGAGCTGCCTGCGCACCACGTCGGGACCGGCGTAGCCGTAGAGGCCGGCGATCAGTTGCGTGGTGACCGGGTCCAGCACGCCCCCCTCGACCAGGCTGCGCACCTTTTCCGCCAGGTCCGCGGTACCGGGCTCCTCGCCGGTCCACAGCACCCGGCGCGTCGCCGCCCGTACCTCGTCGATGTCGTCGGCGGACAGCAGCGGGGAGTCGAGCACCATGGCGTGCACGCGTTCGGGGTGCCGCACACCCATCCCGGCGGCGAGATAGGTCCCGTAGGACGTGCCGTACACCTGGGCTCGGTCCACGTCGGCGTCGTCGAGCACCGCCGCCACGTCGTCGACCACGGCCTCGATGGTCAGGGCGTCCGACGGAAGGTCGGCACCGGCGTCGTCGTGCCGTGACAGGCCCACGCCCCGGTGTTCGACCATGATGACGTCGAGCCCCTCGGCGGCGAAGCGGCGCCGCGTGCCCCGGTACAGCGCGACCGACGCCGCGCCCGGCCCACCGGGGATGAGCACCACCGGATGCCCCGTGGGCTCGCCGGTGCGCACGTAGTGCAGATCGAACTCGCGACCGTCGCCGACGGGCCTGCGGACGGCACGCACGCCCGGCAGCGCGGCCAGTTTGCCGTGGGCGCGGCGGCGCTTGTCGTTCATGGTCACCGCATCCATTGTGCGCGCGATCCGGTGCGCGCGATCCGGTGCGCGCGGATCAGCCGGGCATTGGGTTCGACGTGATTCAAAGCAGTGCCCCCAGGGAGGCTCCTCAGTAGAAACGTGGCCATGACCACCGTGGAAGACACCACCGAAGCCATCACCCACGTCCTGCCGGGCTCGCCGGAATGGATCGCCCTGCTCGCCGACGTCGCGGCCGGCGCCAAGGACCGCGACCTCGAGGACCAGAACCCCTTCGATCAGGTCGCGGCGCTCAAGCGGGCGGGTTTCGGCACGCTGCGCATCCCCGAGGCGCTCGGCGGCGCAGGCCTGAGCGTGCCCGAGCTGTTCGCCGCGGTCATCGACGTCGCCAGGGCCGATCCGATCGTCGCCCACATCTTCCGCGCCCACTTCTGGTTCGTCGAGGAACGCCTGGCCACGCTGGACCAGGACCGCTCGCGGCAGTGGCTGCGGCAGGCGGCGGCAGGCCGCACGTTCGGCAACGCGTTCAGCGAGAAGGGCGGCAACGCCGTCGGCAGCCTGGTGTTCGACACCCGCCTGCTGCCCGACGGCCCCGGCGGCTTCCGCCTGGCCGGGGAGAAGTTCTACAGCACCGGCACGCTGTTCTCCGACTACCTGACGGTGGCCGCCACCACGGACCACGATTCGGTGGCCACCGTCGTGGTACCCACCGACCGGGCAGGCGTCCGGATCGTCGACGACTGGGACGGCTTCGGTCAGCGCCGCACGGGAACCGGGACCACGACGTTCACCGACGTCGCGATCACGGCCGACGAGGTGCTCTCCGACGCCCCGTATGACGCCCCGCCGGTGCCCACCGTGCAGTACGCGTCGCTGCAGTTGTTCATCCATGCCGTCGTCGCCGGGATCCTGGCGAACGTCGTCGACGACGGGGTGGCGCTGCTGCGCTCCCGCGACCGCAACTTCAGCCACGCCGTGGCGGATCGCCCCACCGACGACCCGCTGCTGCAGCGTCAGCTCGGCGAGCTGGCCGCCACGGCATCGGTGGCCCGCGCGGCGGTGCTGGACGCCGCCGCCGCGATCGGTGAGGCCACGGCGTCGGCGGTCGACGGAGTGCCCGACGCCGCACTGGCCGCCGAGGCCCAGCTGCGCGCGGCGAAGGTGAAGGTCCACCTCGACGACGTCGCGCCCCAGGCCGCCACGCGGCTGCTCGAACTCGGCGGGGCCAGCGCGGCGAGCCGGCAGCGCAACCTCGACCGGCACTGGCGCAACATCCGCACCATCACCTTGCACAACCCGGTGTCCTACAAGGCACGCGTCATCGGCGAGAACCTGCTGCACGGCAGCCCCATCCCCGCCAACGCCTACTTCTGACGAGCGATTTCGGCGCGCTTTCGTTCGCCCAGCGAACGAAAGCGCGCCGAAATCGCGGAAGGATGACCATGACCAAGCAATTGCACCTCGGCGGTTTCCAGATCGCCTCCCAGGTGACGCACTCGCACGCCGCGTGGCGGCACCCCGGCAGCGACACCGGGTTCACCCACCCGGAGTACTACCACCGGCTGGGACGCATCCTGGAGCGCGGCAAGTTCGACTTCCTGTTCTTCGCCGACCTGCTGGCGGCCCCAGCCCGGTTCGGCGGGGACGTCACCGAACCGTTGCGCCGCGGCACGCAGGCCACCGCGACGCTCGACCCGTCGATCGTCGCGGCGAGCATCGCGGCCGTCACCACCAAGCTGGGGCTGGCGATCACCAAATCCGCCACGTACTTCCACCCCTACGAGCTGGCGCGCATCTTCGCCAGCCTGGATCACGTGACGCGCGGCCGGGTGGCGTGGAACATCGTGACGTCGCTGTCGCAGAGCGAGGCGCAGAACTTCGGTCACGACGAGCATCTCGACCACGAGCTGCGCTACGAGCGCGCCGACGAATTCGTGCGCACCGCACTGGAACTGTGGTCGAGCTGGGACCCCGACGCGCTGGTGCTCGACAAGGCCAGCGGCGTGTTCGCCGACCCCGACCGGATCCGCCGCGTCGAGCACGACGGACGGTATTTCCGCACGCGCGGCCCGCTGAACGTGCCGCACTCCCCGCAGGGCCGGCCGGTGCTGATCCAGGCAGGCTCGTCGAACTCGGGCAGGGACTTCGCGGCCCGCTGGGCGGAGGCCATCTTCGAGATCGACCCGACACCCGAGGGGCGCCGCGCCTACTACGACGACATCAAGTCGCGCGCCTCGGATTACGGCCGCGACCCCGACGGCGTCCTGATCTTCCCGGCGTTCATCCCGTTCATCGGCGAGACCGAGTCGATCGCCCGCGAGAAGCAGGCCTTCCACAACGAGCTGGCCGATCCCATCTCGGGTCTGATCACCCTCAGCGTGCACACCGACCACGACTTCTCGCAGTACGACCTGGACGCGCCGGTGGAGGACGTCACGGTGACCGGCACCCAGGGGCTGTTCGACACCGCTCGCCGTGTCGCCAACCGCGACAACCTGACACTGCGCGACATCGGCAAGTGGTACGCCCAGGGCGTGCTGCTGCCGCAGTTCGTCGGGACCGCCGACCAGGTGGCCGACCAGATCGAGGAGGCCTTCCGGGCGGGCGAAGCCGACGGGTTCATGGTGTCCGCGGCGCAGGCACCCGGCACGTTCAACGACTTCGTCGACGCGGTGGTGCCGGAGTTGCAGCGCCGCGGCCTGTTCCGTACCGAATACACCGGCGACACGTTGCGCGACCACCTGGGCCTACCACCGGCGACGTTCGACGCGCCCCGACGGGCACCGGTGCGGACGGCCAGTTAGGCCGACAGCTCGATGCGGTGCGCGGCGGCCACGCCGGCGTACCGCTCCGGACTGCACGTCAGCACGATGACCTGACCGTCGCCGCCGACGGCGTCGAACACCCCGGCCATCTTCGCCAGCCGGCCGGCGTCGGTGAAGCCCAGTGCATCGTCGATGACCACGGGAACGCCGTCCTCCTTGGCCACCAGGGCGGCGCCGGCGAGCCGAGCGACGATGCCGAGCTGTTCCTTCGCCCCGCCCGACAGCGACTCGTAGGGCACCGTGCAGCCGTCGAGGGTGCGGCTGCGGATCGTCAGTTCGGCGTCGACCTCCACGTGGAAGTCGGCGCCGAACACCAGGCGGCCCAGGCGTTCCACCTCGACGCGGAACGGGTCGACGTAGCGTTTCCTGGCGTCGTCACGGTGCCGGGTCATGGTGGAGCGCAACAACATCACGGCGTTCGCGCGACGCTGTAGCCGTACGAAGTCGGATTCGGCGTGTGCGTGTTCGGCCAGTGCCGCATCGAGCCGGCCGCGCCGCCCCTCGGTGCCGTACACCTCCAGCTGCGCCGTGGTGGCGACGAGTCGATCCGACAGGTCGTCGTGCCGGCGGGCCAGGTCGTCGGCCACGGCGGTGGCGGCCGCGAGTTCGGCCGCCACGGCTGCCGGCTCGGCGGCCGCCAGCTCCGCGGCCAGGCTCTCGACGGTCGCGGCGGCGGCAGCGGTCCGGT